>CALXLP010000015.1 GCA_944389225.1 uncultured Clostridia bacterium
AAATTTATTTTTTATATTAAAAAATTTTTTATTTATAAAAGTTATTATTAGTCTAACAGAAGATTGCACAAAATTTTATTTAATATATTTTCATAATTTTTATATATTAAAAAATGTGCTATCCCCTACTCTACTGTTTTTACAAAATATAAAAGATTAGTTGTATTTCAAACTAATCTATAAATTGTAATTTGTGGATTACTTATTAAATTTTTGGGCTTCATAACATCTATTTATTTAAAAAAACTAATTACTACTTTTTCCTTACTTAACGTATATCTTTATTTACGTCATAATTATAATTTTTTAAAATTAATTCTTTAGCTTTTGCATCTAAGTAATTACATAATTCATCTAAAAACATAAAATCTAATGAATCTATTTTTTCGTACTTTTCATAAATGTATCTCCAATTTATAAAAGCTTCTGAAATATTTTCAATTTTATCTTCAATATTTGTAAACTTCTTTAAACACATTTCATGATGCAAATTCGATTTGAAATCACTATTGGTTTTAGAATATAATTTAAATATTTTATGTCCATTTATTCCTTTTAAATCTTTAAAATCAATATTGTTTTCTAATAAAATTAATTTTAAATATACCTCACATGCAAAAGATTTGTTCACTATAAAAGGAGTTTGTTTGCTTATTATTTTCTTGCCACGTGCTGTGGCTAGAGAGTGTTCATTAAGTTTAATTAGAGAATTGTTCTTTTATAATTCTCCTTACAAATTACTATTTTGCTTTATTATATTCTAAACATTCTTTCTTACAGCTAAAATATTAATTTTCAGATAAAAGTTTTATTAGTCTAGTATTCTTGTACAATCTTTCTCTGCCTATTTTTTCGGATTCTAAAAGACCTATTTCTTCTAACTGATTTAAATATGAAGATGCGGTAAGTCTAGTAACATTACATGCTCTTTCTATATATGATATTTTTGTATAAACTTCATAAAATAAACTTTCTAATAATTCTTTTGAATATATTTTAGGTAGTTTGTTTCTAAATTCTTCTTTGTAAGTTTTCATTTCATTTTGAATCTTTTCAATTAATGTTATCGTTTCTTTAGATGTAATTTCAATACCTTTTAAAATATATAAAATCCAATCTTCAAAATTATTAGTATTTCTAACTTCATTAAATAATTTATAATATTCCTGTTTTGTCTTATTGATATATTTACTCAAGTATAAAATTGGACTATCAATTAGATTATTTAATACAAGATATAGAATATTTAATATTCTTCCAGTTCTTCCATTTCCATCATAAAAAGGATGAATACTTTCAAATTGATAATGTATTAAACAAACTTTTATTAATGGATCTATGCCATCTTCATTATTATTTATAAAGTCCTCTAAATTTTTTAAATAACCTGTTATTTCTTGTTCACTTTGAGGTGGAGTATATATAGTTTCTCCAGTAATCGAATTTTTTAATTCTGTTCCTGGTAATTTTCTAATTCCAGCATTATTATGTTCAATAGTTCCTTGAATTTTAATAATAGTATTTGTATTTATATAACCATCTTTTTTTATTTGTTCATAACCAAGCCAGATAGCATTTCTATAATCTACAACTTCTTTTGCATTTTCTTCCTTATAGCCACTTTCTGTTAACACTTTATAAATGTCATCATGAGTTGTAACAATATTTTCAATAGCACTACTATCTTTGGCCTCATTAATAGTTACAGCATTTATTAAAATATGCATATTTGGTATAGTGTTTGCATAACCTTTTAATTCTGCTAATGCTCTTGATGATAAAGTTAATTGCTCTAAAATTTTATTTGTTTTTAAATTAATATTTTTATACGGTAACATTTCTAATTTCATACTTTTACCTCCATATATATAAAATATCACATTTTTTATACATTTTCAATAAACATGTATAAAAAATCAAAAAAATTATACATATTTATAAAACATGTATAATTTTTGATATTTTTTTAATATATCTTTAAATCGATATAAAAATATATCAGTTCAATTCCCAAAATCAAATTTTTTGCATTTTTGGAAAATAATTATATATTATATTGAAAACTAATAATTTTATACATAAAATGGTAGCCATTATCAAAGTTTTGTGCAAAAAGAGATAGGGCATAATATAAAACAGCCATAAACCTCTACTTCTACTAATTCAAGGCTTTTAGCTGTTCTATTATATGTTTCCATTTATATTGCCATTCATTTCAAATATATTTTTTCAACTTTTCTTTTGCAATGGATAATTTGTTTCGTAATTCTATTTCTCTGCTTTTTAATATTTGGGAATCATCGTTCATATTCCAATCAATCCAATCATTTAAATATTTTTCTATGTCTTTGACAATTTCAGCTCTAAATGCATTAAAATCCATGTCTATTTTTTTATACTCTACATTGTTACCACTCATTATAATAATGAATATTTCATCATAATAAGCACACAATACATCTTCTATTTCTTCCTCATCAATAAAAACAGAAAACGGTAAATTATTTTCTAAACTGTTAATAAGGGAATTTAAAAAATCCATAGGAATATCTGTTAAATAAGAAGCACTTATTATATAGTGTCCAATATTAATATCAACCCAACCTGCTTTTGGCTTACTAAACATATAAAACTATCTCCTTTGTCACTTACTATTGAGTATACTTTTAAAGTTCCAGCACATGTTACTTTAAAAGGTTCTTTATCTATTAGTACCAATATTTATATTAAAATCTCGTTTTTGGCACATTTGTAAATATCGATTTAGATCTGCTGTTGATTTATAATATTTTTGTGATAAATACTCTTGCGTATAATCTATTATTCCAGATTTTCTAGCAAATTCAATTCTGCTTGATGCATCTTTATAAGCACCTTTATATTTTTTTAGATGTTGACTTATATGTTGTTCTATCTTACTAATAAAATTTTCCATAAATTCTTCACCAAAGATGCTAGATAATCGTTTATATTCATTTGAAGTAAGTTGTGGTAATAATAAAAATATATATGAATCTATTAGTTCTGAAGAATCTGTAATTGTTGCTCTACTATTATTAATAATCATTGAACCGGTTACATATTGCCTCATTAACTCTTCTGGTGTTTTTAACTGTTGATTTCCATTTATACCTATTAATATAGGAGGATATCTTTTACTAATCGCATTAAAATATGGTAATGAAATTTTATTTGTAAGAAAATCATTTCCATAATTAACTATATTTACTATTTTTCCACTATTATCTCTAATATATGGCATTTTGCATCCTTCTCCAATCACTAAATGGGAATGAATCTGTCGAGCCAAATGTGAATTTTGAGATAATAATCTTTCATACTCGTTAGATATTGTATTACCTAAATATCCATTTTTATATTTTTTGTGAAAATATTTTACACCTTCTAAGTAAGCTTCACCTTCATATGATAATTCAGTATATTTATCTGTACCCTTTGAAACAACTAATGCCTTAACCAATGAATTAATATATGTTTGATAATCTAATTCAAAACTCTTACAATTCAAACTTTGCTGTGCATGTTTACTTTCATGAGCAATTGATATAGCACATAAAATAGAAAGTCCTATATCACTATATTGTTCTTGAGGACAATTAGATAAAATTAAATTTTTAAATTCCTTTATTTTATCAGCACATACATAAACAGTTCCTTCATGTTCAAACATAAAAGCTCCGAGGCTGTGTTACGGTTTTATGAAACTCTTCTGGTTCAATCATTTTATAATTTGTATTTATTCCCATATCTTTTATGATATATTCACAAAGTTCACTCAGTGACTTAGTTAATTTTCCTTTATTTTCGGACATTTTACCTATATTTGATATATTACTTGATAACTCATTTATAAGTAAATCAAAATTTTTATTCATTATATTTCCTCCTGTATTTTGAAAATATTTTAGAAGATTTTCAAAATAACAATTATTTTAATTTTCCATAATACATATCACTAAATATTCCATTTTTTCAATTAGTTCATCTTTAATAGAATTATCTTTTCCTTTTTTCATCAAATTTCTCCCCTTTAACAAACTATATTAATTTTACCATATATTGAGAAAAAAGTAAATTGTTTACATAAAGAAATAAGCCAAAATTGATATAAAACAGATATCCCCTTTCTTTTGCAACTAGATAATCTCTTAAAACTTCTCTTTTCAATTTAGATCTAAATCTCCTTTTATTTCAGTTAACTTTCGCTTACATAGTAATATCTTTTTAGAAACAGTTACTACTTTTTTCAAATTTCTTCAAAAAAATAGAGATTAAAATAATAATCTCTAAAATCTAAGTAATAAACTATTGTATTGCTAATAATTAATAACATATAAAAACTAGTTAAAAATTATATTATAATCATCTAAACATTTGTTATATGTTTTATTAATTTCATCATACACTATATTTAGTTCATCTTGAATTTGACCCTTTATATAAGCTTCTTTAAGTTTTGGTTTTTGAAATATTGCCCACTTTAATTGTATATATGAATATTTTGCAAAAGTAATCCACTCTGCATAATTAATTGCCATAGGATTTTTTGTAAAAAATACTTTTCCTGCATTTATAGAACTATTAATTGCATGGCTTATAAATAACATTGTACTTAATTTAGGATTCTTTTCTCTATCTAATGAAAAAGGTATAGAATCTTTTATTGATGAACCATTTTTTATTTTTTTTAATGCATAAGATAATCTTACAATAACTTCAATTAACATCGTTGGAATTGAGGAAGCACAAAATTGTATAAAATCATATCCCTCGAAATACATTCCTTGTACAATTTCTGCTATTGTCTGTTCAGATTCACCAATGCTTCCAAATTGAAATAAGTTAAATAAACTCATAAATGGTGCTGGTAATCCCATTGATGTAGTAAAATCAGATTTAAAATGTAATATTTGTTTTGCAATAGCTTGAAATATATCACTTTCTTTTCTATCCCCATAATTTTCCATAACCTGAGATACTATTTTTCCTTTTTTATCTATCGTAGTCATTCGACCAGATAAAATATCTAAAACCCCAAAAATTAAACCTAAAAATGGATCATGACCTAAGGATAACAATCTATGATAATATGCTGATAAACCATCAACATATTGTGTTGTATATCTATTGTCTTGCGCATCAAAAGGTACTTTACTAATCTTTGAATTAGCAAGTTCTTCCATTTCTGCTTTTGGAAATTCTTTTTCAAACCATTGTCTAACATAGTCAGATAATTTTCCTGATTTTATACCGGTATTTGTTTTTTTAGGAATACCAACTAAAAGTATATCTACAATAGCCGCTAATAAACCAGCTAGAATACAAATTGTCCAATCTATATTATCTAGTTTATGTATAGAATTATATTCTTCATTCATTAGTCTTATTACTAACTCATTATCTTGCAATTCTTTTTTTGTAAATAATTCATTAATTTCTACATTTTTACCCACTGCTTTTTGTGCTTCCAAACACATTTCTTTCCATGAAGACACAATAATTGTTTGTTTGTGTTTTTGCTTTGATTTTTGTCCAATATTATTATTTAATTCATATCCCATTTCAGTAAGTAATTTTTCACTCTCTGTAATAGATGTTTCTATTTCACTCATATCTGGTCTTTTTATTGTTTGAAGTTCTTTTTCATGATATTTTAATATATTATTTATATCTTGTTTATTTTTAGACATTTTCACCCTCTATATTTAAATCCTTTCTTAAATCTTTTATTGCTTGAGTCAAAAGTATATTTAAACTTTGAAGATAGTCAAGTCGTTTTTGGTCAGCATCAGCTTCATTTTTTAAAGTTTGAATAATTGCTTGGTGCTTTTTTAAAGCTTCTTCATAAAGTCGCTCTTTTTCCTGTTTTAATTGTTTACTTTTTAAATGTGAAGCAATTCCAACTCCAGCTGCGGCAAGCCCAGCCACAGGTGCAGCTAGTACAAATATTCCAGCTACCATTCCTCCTCCCACTATTCCACCTGCTGTTGCTAATCCAGTTGTAATACCAACAGCTGACAAGCCTACTGTACCAAGTCCATATAGAGCTGTAAATGATAACGCACCACCAATACCTGCACCTAAAGCTCCTGTTAAAACTTCCGGAATTGCGCTTTCTTTTATCGTTCTAGTTTTATCATTGATAGCACTTGCAGCTTCATTAACTACATTTACAATAGGTTGTAAAGATTCTATATTTTTATATATCAATTCATTTTTCTTCTTCATTTTATTTTCCCCTTTTCTTTTTTATTAATTTTTATCTATATGTAACAATTTAAAAATAAATTTTTTAAACCTTACAAAGAAATTTTCTTTATATTCCATCAATTGTGTAGTAGCTTTTAAATTTTTAGTATCTTTATTTACTTGTTGATTATTTGTAAATATATTATCTGGATTATAATTCCTTCTTTTTTCTAATTCTTCTTTCTTTTGATTTAAATCTAATATTTCATTTATTTTAACTTTTTGTTCTTCTGTGGCATAATAATCTCTGTATAAACTAACAATAATAGCATTGGCTTCTTTAGAAATGTTTTGATTGGCTAAATCTATTTCTGGATTGATAGTAAATTGATAATCTTTATCCATGTTACTTTTGTAAAAATTAATTTTTTCCACTGGAATTTTTTTATATTCTTCTTCTGGAAAGTATTTTAATATTTCCAATACTTCTGTATATGCTTTTGCATAAATATTATTAATCATTTATGGATACTCCTTCATTCGTTTTTTCTGGATTTAATGCTGATCTTTCTACTCTTTCTGTTTCACTAACCATACTTGTTGTACTTCCCCTTAAAGCATTTTCAGCTGCCTTTGCTGGAGTTATTTTTTTATCATGTGTAACTTCAGAATTAGCAATATTATCACTTTTATCCTGATTTCTATCAGTTAATAATTCACGAACACTTTCTGCTGCTTGCAATTGCTCACTTACAGTGTCACCTTGCATAAATTTTTGAATTGCTTCTTCTTGTTCATAAGATTCACATTTTGTATGTGTTTTATAAAAGTCGTCTATCAAATGAATTGTTTCAACAAATTTTTGATGAATTTCTGGTGTAATCTTTTTCCTATCTTGGTTATAATCTTCTAGTCTTTGCTCCATTTGTTTACTTGCCAATTCGTTATATTCATCTATAGCCTCTAACAATTTAGCTGTTCCTATATTTTTTACGATTTCTTGAGAATTCTTTGGTGTTATTCCTAATTGTGACTGAAAAAGGGCTTCATATTCTGGGAACTTTTGTCTTAAGAATTCAACAAACTCACTGTAGACTTGTTCAAAATCTTGATTTTTCTCATCATAATAATTAGAAAAGTGACCTCCGCCATCTATTTTTAATTCTCCTCCATGACTTTTATCAAAAAACAGATTATTTTTTTCCCCTAACTCCTTAATACTACTATCTAGAATAGTACGAATTTCATCATCATAATAAGCATATTTTGTACTAACTTGAGAAGGCAATACACCATTTTCTGTTAAAATCATATTAATAGCTACATCTATGTCACCTTTAACTCGGATCACTCTTCTTTGAGCCAACTGACTAGCAATTTTTTCATCACTCATAATTCTGTCATAGTCCTCATCTTTAATCAGATCAATAGCATCTGCTGAAATTGGTAAACTTTCGTGAGAAACATCAAGGTAAGCATCATGATATGAAATAGAATACCCATATCCTGATTTTAAAAATGCATGAATATCATCTATAATCACATGCTCTCGATTAGTATCTACCCAATTATAATTTCCTGTAACTTCAAGTGGTGTATTAACAGTAAAATGCTTAGTAGAACGAAATCTTGATGGTAATAAAACATTTCCTAATGTTTTGTCTATTTTAGATAAACTTTGTGTTACTTGATCACTTGGGATAGGAATATTCATTCCCATTGTTTCATTGTATGGATTAATACCATTTTGTTCTAATGCATATGCTTTTCTTATTTCACAAGATAAACTTGTTGCTACTTTTTCTAAATTCGTATTTTTAGATAATACTCTCCATTCCCAACCATCAGGGAAAAAGTCATCTTCTCTTATGAGCATAAATTTGTCAACTTTTCCGTTTTCTTTTGCTCTTTTTATCAAAATTTCTAAGTTATGTTTAAACTTTTCTATGTTTTCTCTTGAATTTGTATCCAAAACTTCTTCTGAAAAAGGAAGAAGTTCATCATCTGGTAATTCAATAGGTTGATATGCTTCAGACATATGTTGTAAATCTTTAATTTCTTTTACATCAGAATAATCTAGTGAAGTGTCTTCTTTCCCAGATTTTCCATTATATATTCCTTTTAAATTATGCTGTAATTTACTAAAAAATCCCATTTCAATATTCTCCATATTTTTCTGTTATTTGTAATGTATATTTATTTTCTCATACTTATTTTACCATTATTACTATAATGATTTCAACTATAGTTTTTTATAATATTTAAATTTTATATAATTAACATTATTTAAATAAGATATGGAGGAAAGGTTTTTTAGGCCTTTCCTCCTTTCTTTTGATTTTTTGCAAAAGCTAATGCATAAATCTTTTTTGCAGAGTTTACTATGCTCGTTAGCTCTGTTTCTCCTTCCATAATCTTTGCATCTTTCAGCAAGCCCGAGAGTTCTCTAACGATGCAGAGCTTAACTATATTAGCATTTCCGGAATATTTTCGTTTTAGAGTGTTAAGCTCTTTCTCTCCTAAGATATATGAGTATTTAGCTATTGTGTCATAGTTTATTTTTTTCTTTTTCGTCAACTCTTCAGCCACACATCCGCTTACTTCATTTCTAAGTCTTTTGAAAAAGAGCTTTCTTTCCTCTGTATTCACAGAAAACCAAGCCTCCTGAATTTCTTCCGGAAACTCGACAAATGTCCATGTATTTAGAGCTTCTTCATTCATCAGCCCTAATTCATAGACTAAGTCTGTACTCCGAAAAATTCCTTTTGCAAATTTTTTGATTCTTTCTTTTGTTACTACGTTTTTCATTATAACGTCTCCTCTCATTTTTTACTGTATTTACAGTTCACCCTTTATTATACCACAAATTAACATAAATTTCAAAAGAGAGAAACGATATATTTCTCTCTTTCAATATTATTCAATTTCCTCACTATTTTCTACTACAGAAGTATTAGACGTAGGTGTACTTGTATTGGTACTTGGTGTTGTATTTGAAGTATTTGTTGAAGTATTTGTGCCTCCTGTACTATTTGTTGTATTGCTTGTAGTAGAATTTGTTGTACTTGTATTTGATGAAGTTGTATTATTTCTATTTGTATTTGTCGTGTTTGTTCTATTATCTGTTATTGTATTTGTTGTGCTATTTGTCGATGTGTTTGTTTCTGGAACTTCATTTTCCAAACTTGGATCTAATGTTAAGTCTTCATTAAATACATTTTGATTTGTTTGTTCATTTTGATTATTATTTGTCGTAATTTTATTTCCAGAATGTTTTGTACAATTACCTGGTTTTGTTCCCCATAAGAAATATTCTTCATATGTATTTGTACAACCACTATTTGCAATACATCCAGAATCTGCACATATCGTTTCTGTTTGTATCCAACTAGGTTTTTCAAATGTTGCATTGGCTAATCCAGAATGAATGTTTCTCATAACATTTGCCCAGATGATTCCTGCTGGGTTTTGTCTGTTAAAGTAGATTGTTTCATTTTGGTCATATCCAAACCATGTTGCTGCTGTATAATATGGAGTAAATCCACATAACCATCTATCATAGTTTTCATCTGTTGTTCCTGTTTTGGCTGCTACATCCATTCCTGATATAGAACAATAGGTAGCTGTTCCATTTGCTCCTTTTACAGGTTGGGTTAATATTTCTTTTAAGATATAGGCTACTTGTTTTGAGAATACTCTATGTGATTCAGGTTTTGCTTCTACAATCGTTTTTCCTAATCGATTTGTTATTTCTGTATAAAAAGTCGGTTCTATATATACACCATCATTAGCAATTGTTGCATAAGCTGCAGCCATTTCTAGAGGTGTAATTCCTTTATCCAATCCTCCTAAAGCTAATGATAAGCTTTCATCTTTTTCTGTTAAAGTTGTAATTCCCATATCTTTTAAATAAGATATAGAAGTTTTTACACCTATTTCTTCCATCATTTCTACAAATGGAATATTTTGAGAAGATTCTACTGCTCTTCTAACAGTTATTTGTCCTAAATAATCATTATAATTTTCAGGAGCATAATTTCCCTTAAAAGTTGTTTTTACATCTGCATACATTGTTGCTGCTGTAAATTTTTTCTTGTCAATTCCAGGTGCTAATACAGCTAATGGCTTAATGGAAGAACCGGTTTGTCTTGTACTTTGTGTTGCTCTATTTAATCCTCTAGCTGTATCTTTTTCTCCTAAACCTCCAACACAAGCGACCACTTGACCTGTTTGATGATCAATAATGACCATTGCTGCTTGTGCTGGATCTCCCCCTTCTCTTGAAGCAATATTATATTGACGCTTATTAAACTCTGTTTCTGTTTCATCTTGAATGCTTGAGTCTTGAGTGCTGTTAATGGTTAATCCACCTAAATATAAATAGTTTGTAGCAAAATCTTCTGTTATATTTTTCTTATCTGCTATATCTTGAATGATTTCATTAATTAAAGCATCTGTATGATAAGAATAAATACCATCACTTGCTTCTACTGTACCTTGTCTAAATCGTAATCCATTATTTACTTCTGACACAGCTGTATTATGTTCTTCTTCAGTAATGCATTCTAATTCTAGCATCTTATCTAATACTGTTATTGTTCTATTTTTTATCTTTTCTGTATTATCTGTTTCATTATCAAATGGATTATATGAATTTGGTGAATGATTAATTCCTGCTAAAAAAGCACATTCCGCAAGTGTCAAATTTTGGACATCTTTACTAAAATAATACTGACTACCAGCACCTACACCATATATATTTGGTCCCACATAAATGACATTTAAATACATGTCTAATATTTCTTCTTTTGAAAAGTAACATTCTAACAAATATGCTTTCCACCATTCTTTTACTTTTCTAGAAATAGAACCACTATTATCTCCTGTTAAATTTTTTACTAACTGTTGCGTAATAGTACTTCCTCCAAACGAAGAGTTTCCCATATGTATAACATAATTAATAATTGCTGAACCTGTTCTTTTAATATCTACACCATGATGTTTATAATACCTTTCATCTTCAATAGACACATAAGCATTTTTTAAATTTTCAGGCATATCGTCATTCTCGATTTTTATTTTCTTTCTTTCACTACCAAGTTCTGCAATCACATTGCCATCAGAATCCACAACAACAGAATTTTCATTTGTAAACATATCTGTTGTTATCTGTTTCCAATTATATGCGGAAATTCCTAAAATAATAGCTAAGATAACAATGACAATAATAATAACTGTAATAATGATCCTCTTAATTTTCTTTTTCCTAATAGCTTTTTTATAATCAACATCATTTTCTTCAATTCTATTTTTGCTGTGTTTACTTTTCTTACCTCTATGTCTGTTCCTTAATTTCTTTCTATTTTCTTCCTCTATGAATTTTTCTCGTTCTTCTTTTTCTTTTTGCATTTTTCTCATAGCTCTAGGAAGTTCTTCTTGTTTCTTTTTATGATTAAACATATATTCACTTCCTTTATTATGAATTCATTAATAGTATATCACAATCACTAAAAAAATCAAATCATAAACATACGCCTGACAAAGTTCTGTATAAGTAATTATTTAAGCAAAAAACTTTGCGCAAAACTTTTCAATTTCTATTTCTTTTTTAAATGTATTGAGATATAATACTATATATACCAAAGGAGTGTGAAAAACATATGATAAAAAGAGAAGAAAATCCTGACTATATTAATTCTTTTTTAGATTATAGTGCCACGATTTTAAATAAATCCCCTAATAGTATCAAGGAATATAATTATGATTTAATGATGTTTTTTCGATTTATAAAAATCCATTTTCATATGACAGATGAAACCGATTTTTCAAAGATTGAAATTAAAGATATTTCGATTGATGTTGTTAAAAAAATCACTTTGGAAGATATTCATGCATTTATTAGTTATATGGCAATAGAACTTAGAAGCAAAGCTGCTACAAGAGCTAGAAAGGTATCAACCATTAGAATCTTTTTTAAATATCTTTCTCAAAAAGCGAATTTAATAGAAGTCAATCCTGCTCAAAATTTAGAAACTCCAAAAGCAGATAAAAGACTTCCTAAATATTTAAATTTAGAAGAAAGCAAACGATTATTAAATGTGACTGAAAATGAAGATAATCGTAATTATCAAAGAGATTATGCCATTATTACTTTATTTTTAAATTGTGGGCTTCGTTTATCTGAATTAGTTGGAATTGATATTAAAGATATTGATTTTAGTGAAGCAAAATTGAATGTTATTGGTAAAGGAAATAAAGAAAGAACCATTTATCTAAATCAAGCATGTTTAAGAGCAATTAGTGAATATTTACAAGTACGCCCTAAAGAAGGTGTTAAGGTGGATAAATTAAATTCTCATAAAGCCTTATTTTTAAGTGAACGTCGTGAAAGAATTAGTAAAAGAACTGTACAATATATTGTTAATAAAGAATTACAGGCTGCTGGACTAGATACCAATAAATATTCTGTACATAAATTGAGACATACGGCTGCTACATTAATGTATCAATATGGAAATGTCGATATTAGAGCTTTACAGGTACTTTTAGGACATGAAAGTATTTCTACTACTGAAATTTATACACATGTTGATAATTCTCAAGTAAGAAATGCAGTAGAAAGCAATCCTTTAGCAAATTTATAAAATATATAATGGAAAATGATTTTAGGACAAATCTCGCTTAGTGAGAACTTTTCTATACCACAAAAAAGCTTAGTGTATATCAAAATTATACATTAAGCTTTTAATCTCATATTTATCTGTTCAAAATATTTTTCTACTTTACTAATATTTCTTTTTCATTCTTCTGCTGATATAGCATTTTCATCAGTACTCATGTTTTCAGACTGTAAGGAATTATCATCAAGATTATCTTTATTATCTTTTTCAATTAGTTGATTTTGTATTTCAATTAGCAAGTTCGTTGTATCAAAACAAAGATTTCTTAGTTGTATATAATAATATGTCATTACCCCTAATGCAATAACTAACATGATGATGATTACTAAAAAAATTTTACTTAGTCTATTCATACCCCTTCCCCCTTTCTTATGTTTTTAATAGCTTCTGGAATCATTTCAATTGTATCAGAAGCTTTCATGCTAATATCCGTATATTTTTCTTGAGCCAATTCTCCTGCCATACCTGCTAAGTAACTACCTGCTGCAACTATCTTTGCATTTGCTTCATGATAGCCTAACATACCAACTAAAACACCTGATAATACATCTCCACTACCTGCTGTTGCCATTCCTGGGCAACCTCTTTTTACTAAATATGTAGTTGTGCCATCTGTAACAATGGTTGTACTTCCTTTTAATAATAAGATAACATGATATTTTTTTGCAAAGTTTTTCGCAATTTCAATTGAATCTTTCTTTATTTCTTCTATTGGTATTTCTGACAATCGTTCAAATTCTTTTAAATGTGGTGTTAAAATCACTTTGCATTTTGTTTTTAGTAAAATATTTAAGTTCATTTGAGATAAGGTATTTAATCCATCTGCATCAATAACACAAGGAATTTCTTTTGTTTGCAATATATATTCTAAAATCTTTTCATTATCTCTACCTTTTCCCCATCCCATTCCAATGGCTACTGCTTTTAATTTATCTAATGCTTTATCAATTTCTTCTTTGTTAAATTTCATTTTTTGTTCTTCATCATTTTCTATTGGAAAAATAGTCTGTTCTAGTAAATATGGAGCAATACTCGTTTCTATGCTTTTGGGAACAATGACTCTTATCACACCACAACCTGCTCTTAATGCGGTTGAGCTCATATTAGCCAACTTAACGGCTCCTGTATATTCCATACAACCTCCTATGATGCCTACATATCCATAAATTCCTTTATGAGTATCTTTTTCTCTTTCTTTAAAGATTTCTTTTAAATCTTCATTCGTTAATTCTAAACAATTTGTATCCATATTTTCCTTCTTTTCTATATCAATATTTTAAAAAAAATAGTCAAAGCAATTTTTTCTATATATAGTTTTTCCTATACAACAAGGTTAGGCTTCTATAACATGAATGAAATAAATTTCCGTATCATAAAAATCAGTTCAATAAAAATGGCAACCTGTGCAACTCCTGCTAAAGTTCCTGTTATAAATCTTCTTATATTGGTTGATTCTTTAATCTTCTTATATTGGATATACCAATCTAAAAACATGATGAAAAGAAATATACAGGATATATAAATAGGAATTCGAAATTGAAAAATATATATTAAAATTCCTAATAACTGTCCTACTAATATTCCTGTACATCTACTACAAATTGGAAATTGCCAACCTTTTATTTTAAAGCTTCTATCTTCTCGTTGATGACAACCACATCGGTTTCCTAATCTCATGAAAAATGCCCACGTTTTTATTTTTGTACTCTTTTTCATTAAAATCTTCTTCCACAATCATTACAAATATTGGTTGTTCTGGTTTCTGTTGTTGTATCTCCTGTATTACATAATCCACACAAAATTCCTGGCCATCCAAATAATAAATAGCCACAACATGCATCTCCTCCATCAAATCCTTTTGTTTTGGTTTTTGTATCAACAATACTAGATATATTGGTACTTCCACAATTTGGACATCTCATAAAATTCCTCCGATTTAATTATAGATTTTGCTACTTTATATCTATATATCATAAATTCAGGATTTTATCAATTAATATTTTATTAAAGTTTTAATATACACTTAAAAGTAGTTATTATTGTATTTTACGCAATTTTATGCTATAATAATAAGTATAAAAAGCAAAGAAAGGGAGCCTCTAGAGTTAGGGGCCAAGGAAAAAACAAAATGAAAGAAAACAAAAGAACTTTTAGAGATGCTTTTAAAGAAGGATTCGCCAAAGGCCGTAAAAAAGCTAAGGAAGAATCTTATCGGGCCAGAAAGAACACTGGCTCACCAACAAAACGGGGACGCACTTAACAGTGTGTCCCTTAATATGTATTTACAATATTATTTCCTATATTTTTATATAATGATATTCACATGCACGAATTAATCGATTCATAATAGCAAGTCCGATTCCATCATTTTTAACCCCTTCAATAATAACAATATCTGGATTAAAAGAATCTACTTTTCTTAAATCTTTAAATATATTTTGTGCAATTTCATTTAGATTTTCTTTAGAGCCATATAGAATCTTATTTTTCACCTCATAATATTGAGCATTTTCATTACATGAAATAACCAATGGATTTTTATATTTAGGAATGATTTCTTGTATTTCTTTAATCATTTTTTCATTATCTTCACTATATACTAATATACAATCTGCTTTTGGTGCATAATGTCTATATTTCATTCCTGGAGATAATACTTTTTCATCAGTTTTAATATTCTTTAAAATATGTTCATCTATTTTTACAGTTCCTACTGCTTTCTTTATGTCTTCTGGAGAAATCTTACCTGGTCTTAAAATATTTGGAACGCCATCAACCACTCTTACTACTGTTGATTCTAGACCAACTTCACATTCTCCTCCATCAACAATATAATCTACTTTATCAGAAAGTTCTTCAAAAATATCAGAAATATTAGTTCCACTTGGTCTTCCTGAAACATTGGCACTTGGCGCAGCAATTGGAACACCTGCATAAGAAATTAATTTATTAGCAATTCTTCCGCTTGGCATACGAACGCCTACTGTATCTAAACCTGCAGTAACAATATCAGGAACAATATCTGTTCTATCTAAAATAATGGTAAATGGTCCTGGCCAAAATGTTTTCATTAATGTATATTCTATTTCAGATATATTTTTAGCAATTTTAGGTATCATATCAAAATTAGAGACATGCAAAATTAAAGGATTATCTTGTTCTCTTCCTTTGGCTGTATATATTTTTTTTACAGCATTTTCATCTAATCCATTAGCACCTAATCCATATACGGTTTCTGTTGGAAATAAAACAAGTCCTCCATTTTTTATAATTTCTCCTGCTACTTTTAATTTAGAATAATCTGTTGTATTTTTTAAATCTAAATATTTTTCCAATGTTTTACCTTCTTTCTTCAATGTATATTATAATGTATTTTTATTATTTTATCAAGCTTTATGTAAATATATAATACAAAAAACTGTTCAATAAAATTGAACAGTTTCATTTTTTATTATCTTCCGCCCATTCCGGCCTCCGGCCTCCTCCGCCGTCCGCCGCCTCCAGAGAAGCCTCCGCCTCCTCCGGAACCACTAGATGCATTATGGATTGCAATTTGTGCAACTGATGTTGAATATGCTCTAGATACACCTTGATCTAACATAGATATGGTTGATGTACCAATCGTATGTGTTGTATAATAAATAGGATTTGCTGAGAAATAGATAATTGGATAATTCTTTTTCATTTCTTCATCCCAAGTATCTTCAAGAAATACTGTTGGATATTTTGCTTTCATTTGATCAATTACTTTATTAGCTATTCCAAAAGCAGTTGCATAAACAAGATATTTTTCCCAAACAGCTAATTGAGGTAAATCTTTTTCATCTAATAAAGAATAATCTTCCAAAAATCTTTTTAGTGCCGTCCATTGTATTTTTTCATCATAACCTTTTTGTGTAATAACGGCTATCTTATTTTCTATTTTAGATTTTAAGTGTAAAGAATATAAGATAACAATTATTAATGGTAATATTCCAATTGTAAATGCTGTTAAACTTTCCCTCCAGCCGATTGCTAAGGAAATATCAACAGGCATTTGGAAACTTGGAATATGCAGAATTGCTGAAAAAGTTAATAGAAAAATATAAATACATAAAATTCCGTTGAAAAACATACTGGCTGATTTAGATTTTCTGTATACATTCTCTTCTCTTTTATCTATATATTGCATATGATATAATTCATTTCTAGTTTCATTTACCATACGATTTATATATACACTATAGTTTGAATAATGTTCTTTTGCATATTCATTTAATTCTTTAATTTCTAATTTTTCTTTGCCTTTACTTGCCTCTGATAATAATTTATAAACTTCATACTCTTCCTTTTTTAAAGAGCTTCCATCACCTATTAAAGAAATATAAATATTTTCTCCTTCTGTTTCTAATGTAATTACCTTTTTTAAACATAAGTTTAATATAGTAGAAGCAACCATTTCTGACTGTACAGTTGACGTTTCCAATTTTTCTTTTTCAAATTGATAAAGGTAAACAGCTTCATTAGGTGTAGAATCTCCGTCTCTAGGAATTTCTCTATAATATTTCAAATCTTTTTTAATGATACCATCATTTTCTTTTTTATTAATTCTTCTATATTTTACAATTTTTATAATATAAATAATCAATATAATTGCATAAATTGCTATGATAATACTTTTTGTTATCATAGATTGTTTATTGGTCTCATTTGACCATTCTGTTTCTTCCTCTATAATTCTGTCTATATTATGATATCTTCTTTCTTTATTTTCTGATACATTAAATATATCTTCTGTTGTTACCACTCTTACTTCTAACATCGCACCTGGTCTTAGGTTGTTGATTTCAAATTCTACTGTATCATTAGAAGTTCTTTCAATATTTCCATTAACTTGACCATGTCCCCATACTTTTAGATTTTCTATATTTTGAACACCTTGTGGTAATGTGATTTTTCCTGTTAAAGATTTTACTGGAATTGCATTTACCCCTTCTTCAATGAATTTCCAATAAAATTCTTGGCAATCATAATAACTAGTAATAACATCTTCAATTTTATAAGAAACTTGATATTTTCGATTTCCTGAAAGATTACTCATACCGGTTCCCCAAGCAATCTCAAACACATTTCCTCCAATATCTAATGCATAAAACAAATTGTTTCCAACATGATATACTTCTTGATAAATTTCTGTTAATTCCAAATTGTTCTCTAAGTCTTTTACTTTTACATCTGTAATATTTCCATATAAATAATTAGAAAGTGAAAAGTTCTTAAATAACGTTCCTGTATTTTCTACATATACATCCCATGTTTCTACAACATTAATACTCCCATCTTGATTTAATGATACATTATAATCTAGATGATTTAAGTATTGTACTTTTTCATTACTACTTTCTCCTGCTATTGCCATAACAAAAAATATAGAAACAACTGCTGATATAATGACCATTATCAATATTTTTTTCAAAAATTTTTTCATCATTCCCCTCCTTCGATTTATATCATATCATAAGTTTCAAAAAATATATATATTTTTTACATTTTTTTAAAAATACTGGACATGTTTTCCATATTTGTGATATCATAGTAAAGAACTTAAGATAAATTTTTTGATTTTTAATGGAGGTATAAAATATGATTAAGAATTTAAAAATATTTTCTATGATAGCAATATTATTTATGTTATTGTCTTTTACTACAACTGTTTTTGCAGTAGATATGGATATCAATGAAACAAATAGTGAAAATACAACATCTAATACGTCTAACACATCTAACACTTCTAATACATCTAATACATCAAGCAATTCAAATTCAACGACAAATTCTTCTAGGACAAACACTTCTACTAATACTTCTTCAACAACTAGTTCTTCGCCTACTACAAATACAACAACAGTACAAAGTAGTTTGCCTGAAAGTGATTTAGGAATATCAAATGTTTTATCAATTATTTTAATTGCAATTGGTGTATTATTAATATTATTAGCGATTGCCATTTTAATCAGACTTGGTAAATAATAAATGATTAAGTTTTTAGATTTTAACTTTTCTTAGTTAAAATCTTTTTTGTTTTCAAATGTTTTTATCTTTGTTTTGCAATTTTTTCATGTATAATTCTCCAATATTTTTAGATAATATTAATGAGAATATATTGTCTAATATTATTTTCATTATATTTTTTAAAGGAGGATTAGATATGCAAAAGAAATTATTTGCAACATTTGCAATCATTATAGCTATCGCATTTTCATTTTCTGTATGTTTTGCAGCAGATATGTTAACAGATGCAACTAATGCTGTAAGAGATACAGTTACAAATGCTGGCAATACAGTGGAAGATACTATGCAAAACGCTGGTAATGCTGTCCAAGGTGCCATGAATACTGCTGGTGATACTATGCAAGATTCTATGGATAAAACAGAAAATACAATGGGAAATGCCGGAAATGCAATCGAAAATACTGGTAATACCATAGAAACAGACATGAACGATTCGACATCTAGAGATACTGACAGAAACGATGATACTTATACTGCTACAAGAACATCAACTAATGGAAATGCTACTTTTATGGGAATGAATGCAACTGCTTGGACTTGGTTAATTCTAGGTATTGCTGCAATTGCTATTATCGCAGTTGTTTGGTATTACTCAATGCAAATCACTTCTGAGAATAATCATTCAAGAAGAGATTAATCTTTATGTTTTTTCGAGAGTCTAAAAATATGTAATTACCTTTAAAAACTAAAAAAAGTTCTCGCAAAACAAGATTTGTCTTGAACAGATAGAAATTTTAGAAGATTTCTATCTGTTCTATTTTATTATTGAATAATCTATGGTATAATATTCAAAAAATGAAGAGGTAATTATATGAATACAAAGTTAATTGCAAAAAATCCAACAGCATATCATAATTATACTATTGAAGATAAAATGGAAGCTGGAATTGTGTTATTTGGAACAGAAATAAAATCTATTCGAGCTGGTAAAGTAAATTTAAAAGATAGCTATGCCAATATTAAAAATGGTGAAGTCTATATATCTGGTATGCATATTAGTCCTTATGAACATGGAAATATTTTTAATAAGAATCCTTTAAGAGATAGAAAACTTTTATTAAATAAAAGAGAAATTAATCGATTAATTGGACTTACTAAACAGAAAGGATATGCTTTAATTCCTATCAGTATCTATTTTAAAGGAAATTTTGTTAAAGTGGAGTTAGGTATTGGAAAAGGAAAAAAATTATATGATAAACGTCAAGATATTGCTAAAAAAGATGCAGAAAAACGAATTAATCAAGCTATGAAACAAAAATACAGAGACTAAACATTAAGTTTAATCTCTGTATTTTAAATTTATTTTAGAAACGACCTCCACCGCCGCCTCCGGCCTCCGCCGTCCGCCGCCACCAGATGAACCGCCTCCGAAGCCTCCACCTGAACTATATGAAGATGAACTGATACTTGATGAGCTATTGCTGATAGCTTTCTGTACACTCTTATTTAATTCTCTTGTCAAATTTAAATTGATACTTTGATATATTAATAGATTTGTATCTATTCGATTTGTATTTCCCTGATTTATATCTGTTATATACATTTTCATTCGTTTTTCAACTTTATCAGCACACCCTAATACAGTAGCTGTCACTAAATATTTTTCCCATAATGTGATTTCTGGTAAATCTTTTTCATCAAATTTACTGAAATTTTTTAAGAATCGCTTATGTGCTAACCATTTTGAATATGCTTCTTTTCCCTTCATTGTTCTGTCTTTATTTTGACATCCTATGATTATATAAATACTATTTAAAATAGTGATTCCTATTACATATTCAAAAATTTGTACAACTTGATTATTTAATCCATAAAATACTCCATATGCCATCCATACACTAGCAATGTAATTGATAATAGCTAGAACAATATATATAATTGTTCCTTTGTTTTCTTTGAAATATTCTTTGTATCCTGCTTCTTCTTTTGTTACTTTCTTAAATTCATCCATTTTATTTATTAATTTTCTAGCATTACTTGTTGTTTTACCATAATTTTTCAAATCTTGTATTTTACATTTATTATCTTTTCCAATCAACTTAAATAATACATTTAACACAACTGCTTCTGCACTTGTTCCTGTGTATTCTTCGTTTGAAAGAATTAATGTTATATCTTTATTATTTGGAGTTTGTTCGTAAGTGATTATTTTTTTATTAATTAAATTTAAAATTGTGGCTGAAAATCCTATATTCGTACTCTTTCTCTTCATTAGATATTCTAAAACATTAGGATTATCTTCTGTTGGAAATTCTCTATAATATTGACCTTTAAATTTATGTCTTTCATTTATTATTTTTGTAAGTATATATATATCTAAAACACCTATAATAGAATTTATTACAATCACAAAGATTGTCCAATTTTTTCGTATTCCTGCTTCTTTTACATTTAATATTTCCTCTAAATTTTTATATTTTTTTAAATATTCTTCTTTTACTTCTTGGTCAAAACCTTCTTCTATTTCTTCTTTGAAATCTTCCAATCTATCTCTATTTAAAGAATAATAATTATCATCTTCTAAACTTTCCAAACTATATTGCAAATTTTCTTTCCAATTTTGATTAACCAAATCTTTTGTTTGTTCAATTCTATATAAAAAATCTTGTTTTTGTTCACTGTCTTCATCTAACTGATTTACTAATTCTAGTGCTGTATTGTAGTAATATATTCTTGGATTTTCTTCCAAGTCTAAAACAGCTTGACTTGCTTCATTTTCTAATTCTAATTTTGCATTTTCTCTTTCTCTATTTGCTGTATCTGCCATCATCTGTTCATATCTTAAAATATTATCTCTTCCATTTACATTAGATCTTTTCGTTGCATATGGTACAAGATTTTTATCAAACATAATTCTTATAGTTTCAGGTGTATAGCTATCAACATTCGTATCTTCAAAATACAATGTCCTAGAATTTAGAATTTGATTTCTTCCTGTTAATGGTCCATGACTCCAAATTCTAACATCACTATCTTCCCCTGGTAAATGTATTAAGACTTGAAAATCTTGTACATCTTCCTCAAATTGGTCACCTAGAACATTCCAATATAGTTCTGCTACATCATTATGTACAACTACAGCATCTGTTATGGTATATTCTATACAGATCACTTTGTTTTTATTATTGGGACAATAAATCTTAAAATCTGTACCATATGTCTTTTGTGTAAGTTCATACACTCCATATTGTCCGTTAGATGCTCTATTTACTTCTTTGTAAGTAGTTTCTATCTTTCCAATATCACTCATGGAATGAAAATTTTCTTGTGATATATCATACACTTTTATATCTTTCATAGATGTTCCATTATATATATCAGTATTTCCTGCAAAATTGCTATATATTCCTGTAAATGTAGTTGCATAAATATTCTCAAAGTCAACATCTCTTAATCTACCATTATATTCTCCGTTAAGCCATGCAGCTTCCTTTACCGTTATAGAACCATCTTCATTTATTGATATATCTTGATATAATAATTTTGTTGTTTCTTCTGCTGCAGATACTTTACTTGTTACTAAAAATATTAAAAAAACTGCCATAAATAATAAAATTATTCTTATCTTTTTCATTCTAATCCCCCATATATAAATGAATGATATAGGAATAACTTCTTACTCCTATATCATTTTTTGTCCATATAATATGTTTAATTTATTATTTTTATATTTTACCAGCTGAACCAAATACATCTCTCATTTTATGTGCAACAGTTTCTTTTATTAATTCTCTTGCTGGTTTTAAGTATTTTCTAGGATCAAATGCACTTGGATCTTCTACAAATACTTTTCTAATTCCTGCTGTCATAGCTAATCTTAAATCTGTATCAACATTGATTTTAGAAACACCAGATATACTTGCTTCATGTAACATTTCATCTGGTACACCTTTTGCTCCTGGAATGTTTCCTCCATATTGATTACACATTTCAACCAATTCTGGTACAACTGTTGAAGCACCATGTAATACGATTGGTGTATTTGGAATTCTTTCTTTAATTTCTTTTAAGATATCAAATCTTAATTTTGCTTCACCTTTAAATTTATATGCTCCATGACTTGTTCCTATGGCAATTGCTAAAGAATCACAACCTGTTCTTTTTACAAATTCTTCTGCTTGTGCTGGATCTGTATACATAGCATCAGATGCTGCTACATTAACATCATCTTCTATCCCTGCCAATTTTCCAAGTTCAGCTTCAACAACTACACCTTTAGAATGTGCATAATCTACTACTTGTTTTGTTAAAGCCACATTTTCTTCAAAATCATATTTTGAACCATCTATCATAACAGATGTAAATCCATTATCAATACACATTTTTGCTGTTTCAAAATCTGGTCCATGATCTAAGTGAATGGCAATTGGTACTTCTGGATATTCTTCTACTGCTGCTTGTACCATTTTCATTAAATATCCTATTCTTGCATATTTTATTGCACTTGCTGATGCTTGTAAAATAACTGGTGATTGTGTTTCATGTGCTGCATCTGTAATAGCTTGTACAATTTCCATATTATTTACATTAAATGCACCTACTGCAAATCCTTCTTTCATTGATTTTTCAAACATTTCCTTTGTCGTAACTAACATATCTTTTCCTCCTTTTTGGGGTTCTCCCCTATTGATTTTTGCTAAGGTTATTTTATTTCTAAATTACAGATATGTCAAGAAAAAATGAGAAGAAAATTATTCCTTCCCATAAATGTAACTTGAACACATAGATTCTTCTGGTTGTTTTGTATTACAATTTTTAGTTGGCTCTACTTGAATTGCCTGTAACTTGCATAAATTTTGATTTGTTTCATTATATTTACAAGTTCCTACAGTACAATGTATCTTTTGATTTCCTTCCATTTTGTTACCTCCAAAAATTTGTATATGAACATCATTTTTTGTTCATACTATTATTATGTGAAAAATTTTTATTTGTATTCTATTTTTGGAGAATATATTCTTTTAAATATTTGGCAACCCCTTCATTCATATTTGTATCTGTTACAAAGTTAGCAGATTCTTTCACAACTTCTTCTGCATTTCCCATTGCTATTCCAATACCTGCATGTTTTATCATATCTAAATCATTGTAATCATCTCCAAATGCAATAATATCTTCATCTTTTATATTCCATGTTTTCATTAATGTTTGTATACTATTCCATTTAGATACTTCTTGATCCATGATTTGGCATAACTGTCCATTATCTGTAACGATGCCTTTGCATGTATTAGGTAAAATCGAAAGGAAATCATGAGAAATAGGTGTTTTATTACAAATAATCACTTTATATACTGTTTTCATATCTAATTTTCTTAAATCTACAATTTCTGTCGGAGCCTTTCCAAAAAAATCAGAAGTATCAAAATTTGAATATAATTTGTCATCAATCTCAAAGCAAATTTGGTGATACCCAGATTTTTCTGATTGCTTAATTATTTGATGTACTGTATCTTTTGACATTTCTTTTTTGTATAATATTTTTTCACCATCAATCATACAGGCACCGTTATAACAAATAATGGGGTTATCTCTTAATTTTTGAGGTACATATTTATAAGCATCCCTTGGTGGTCTTGCGGTTGCAAATAAAATTTTATTATCTCTATTTTTAAATTCTATTAAACTATCTATTGTTTCTTCTGATACAGTTTTATCATTTCTTAATAATGTTCCATCTAAATCTAATACTAATAATTGGTTCATTTAATTTTCTCCTTATATTCTATTATGTATTCTAATTATAAATTATCCCTTTTTAATGTAATGAAATAACAACCTAGCCTTATTCGTTATTACAGTTATCATTAATACAATTTTTCGGTGGTTCTTTAAAGCTTAAGTACCAACTGATTCCATTTCTGTTATTCTCTATTTCACTAACACGTTCTACAAGTTCTTCATAAGTTTTTGGTGGTGAAATAATGACTGGTTGATTAGGAATCCAATTGGCCGCCGTTGAGCCTTGTGCACAATCTGCCATTTGCAATGCCTGCACTATTCTAATAATTTCTGGTATAAATCTTCCGACATTCATTGGATAAATTAAAATGGTTCTAATAATTCCTTTATCATCTATAACATAAACATTTCTGACAGTTTCTGTGTTACTAATATCATTTGAAATCATCCCATATCTTCTGGCAATTTCTCCATTTCTATCAGCGATAATTGGAAAAGATATTTTTACACCTGTCCTGCAGTATATATCATATACCCATGCTAAGTGTGAAGAATTACTGTCTACACTTAAACCTAACAATTCTGTATTTAATTGTTTAAAATATGTATGTGCTTTTGTAAAAGCAATCATTTCTGTTGTACATACTGGGGTAAAATCTCCTGGATGAGAAAATAAAATTAACCACTTTCCTGCATAATCATTTAAGGATACTTTTCCCATTGTTGTATTGGCTTCAAACTCTGGTGCTCGTTGTCCTATTTTGACATTTCCATTCATCATTAACTCATAATCCATAAAATATAGTCTCCTTTCATTTTTATATATTTTATGGGTTATGGTTTTGTTTGGTTACCGTTAAATTAAGTTTATTTGTTTTCTTTATGTTTCGCTACGATTCCTATGATAACTTTACTCATTATAATTCACACTCCCTTAAATTATATGGATAATACCCTATACCTTGTCTTATTAATTTAAAATGATAATTTTCATATATCTGATTCAACTTTTCATTTGTACTTAAACATTCCAAACGTAAATAATTTTTATCATTTTGTTTTGCTAATTCTTTACATATATCAAAAATAATTTTCCCTAAATTTTTAAATCCAACTTTTGTTACTAATTTATATACATAATATGCTTTTGTATCTTTATCTTCCCAAAAACTAGTTCTTTCAGATAGTTCAAAAGCTGCAATTAATTGATTGTCTTTTATAAGCATAAAATAATTTTCTTTTTCTATTGCTTCCATAAATTCACTTTTGGGATGATTTTTCAGATATTGACTCCATTGATTAATCTCATTATCTTCGAACCATTGTATTCTTTCTTTATATAATTCCATAATATCTTCTAAATCAGACATTTTAGCAATTTTTAATATAATCCCTTTTTCTTCTAATTTTTTTATCATTTCTGCGCTTAAATTTTTATTCAATCTTTTGTCTCTCCTTTATTCTCATTTTTTATAAACTTAATTTATATAATCTTTGTATTCTAGACTCTTCGCTATATGTGTCAATATCAGAAATCCATTAAACGCTGTATATAATATTTTCACTTTTTCCTCCATTAAATTTTACTTGACTAAAAATTTCATAATTTTATTTATTGATTTAGAAAAATTATTTTCATCTACACAATAAATTTTAGAATTATGGCTTGTATCTCTTATATAATCCATTTTCAATAATTTCTTACATATTTTTTCTCCATGCTCAGTACTCGCATCTGCCATTATTTTTATTATCTTAATGTTTCTAACTATTAGTATCTCGTATAAATCAATACATCCTTTTAATAGTGTAGTTATTACATGATAATCATTTCTGTAATTTTGATTTATTGATATTGAAGATAAGTATAAGTAATATTCTTTGTTATCTTCATATCTTTCTATTTGAGAATCTATTACATCAACTTCATTCATTTTATTATTATAAATATCATAAAAAGTTCTCTCATTTAATGGTAGTATATTAACACTTGCAATTACTTCATTATCGCTGCTTCTAACACCTATACAAGTTAAGCTATTTTTTTGATACCACTTCAATACTTCTTCAGCTGGTGTTATATTATCATTTGGAAAATATGAATGTTCAATATTTTCCATTACTTTAAAATCTTCTAAATCAAATTTATAATCTATTTTTAGTTCTTCCATTTTTACTGTTTCCCATCTTTTATTACTTTGTATTCTCTATTTTTTAATACTGTTACTAATTGTTTGATGTCTTTTATTTCTTCTGTTGTTACTATTCCTCCTCTTGCTAAATCTTCTAAATTATGAAAATCTGAACCAGATGTTAATATTTTATTTGTACTCATACCATATTCTTCTGCTTTTTCATTTCTAGATACTTCATCATGACAACCATTAAATATTTCTATTCCATCAACATATTCCAATGGTGCAAGTTCTATATCATTTCTAAAAGGATGTGCTTGTACTAATAGGTATCCTTTTTGATGACACAAATTATACAATTCTGGAAGTGAATATTCATAAATCTTTTCATTGTTATATAAAAAATCTTTGTCTATCCCATATACTAGATAATCACTATTTGTTTGATGTAAGGTTATTTCTACGCCTAATAAAATATTTAATCCTAAACTTTCTCCATATTCTTTTGCAATATCAAATCCAGTAAACACATAATTCATTTTTTGTTTCCAAGAAATATTCCCTAGTCTTTCCATCTTTCCTTTACTGCAATGATCAGTAACAACAATTGTTGAATATCCTTTTTCTTTATATACTTCTATCATTTCTTTTGCAGAAATATTTGAACAAGAACTAGATTCTTTTGTATGTAAATGTAATTCTGTTAAATATTTTTGATTCAATTTTTTCACTTCCATTTCTTATGATTATTATAATTCGTATTCTTTTATCTCACAATTTGAGTGCATATCATAACCAACATTGCCCTCTTCAGGTATTCCATGAAAATACCAATAAATAGCTCTTAATGTTCCTCCATGTGTTACTAATAAAATTGTTTCATCTTTATATTTTTCCTTTAATTCGTCTAAATCTAAGTATGGTGCTGCATCCTCTATTTCTAATAGTTTCAATTCATTATTGTATAATTTTATAAAGTCAACCCTTTGTATTCCTATTAATTGTTTATTTAAGTTTGCAAATTTTTGAGCTATCTGTTTTTCTTTTTCATTATAATTATATTTTATGGCATCAGGATACACTGGCACTTTGCTTGGTTTAAATTCTAAAGCATATTGCAATTCATTATTTAAGAAGTAAAATTGTACTTCTGATTGGAAATCCATTAACGGTTGTAAAATATACTTATTAAAATCCACCTCTTCTATTTCTCTTTTAGTTATAACTTTTTGTTCCATTCCATCATAACCAATTTTAGGTTTTAATAAATATTTTTCTGTTTCTGCAAACTTATTGATATCTTCCTTCTTATTTATACTAGGGATAACTTCATAGCCTCTATTAAACAATTTTACAAGGTAATCTTTTCCTTGTTCATCAAACTTACCATTAAAGTTGATTAATTTCTTGTTTTTACATCTTAATCTGTTATTTAGTTTGTTGGCCATTTCTTCATATTTCAATATTTCTTCATAATTATGATTATCACTTAACCATATATTTCTTTTAATGAATACATCATATTCCTCATCTAATTTTTCATCATAATCTATCCAGGAAATATCTACAATATTTCCATCTTTTTTCAATATATCTGCTATCCATATATCTTCTTTTGATTCTTCATTTTTTAGATTGGTTAATAATAAAATTTTCATTGATTTTTTCCTTCTAAATTCTTTTCTTTTATATACTTTTTCAAATATAATATTTCCAACAATATTACTTATTTCATTTTTCTAATTTTATTTTATATTTTTAATGTATTCAACTAATCTGTTTGCCACTTCAACATCCATTCTTTCTACTGCTTCCTTTGTTACTCCAGCTATATGTGGTGTTATGATTACATTATTTCTTTTTTTATTTAAAATATCTTTATAATTTTCAGCATCTATATCTAATCCAACATTGAATGTCTTATTTTCATCAGCATAATTTATTAATGCATTCATATCTACAAGTTCTCCTCTTGAGGTATTTATAAATGTTGCTGTTTTTTTCATTAATCTAATTTTTTCTTTAGAAATTAAATTTCTATTTTCTTCATTTAATGGTATATTAATTGTTATAATATCAGCATTTGATAATACTTCATCTAAAGATACAAATTCGATTCCTTGTTTCTTTAAATCTTTATGTAGTTCTGGATTTAATGTATTACAAATTATTTTCATATCAAATACTTTAGAAATTCTTATTACTTCTCTAGAAATTTTACCAGCTCCAATGATTCCAAGTGTACTACCAGTTATATCGTTACTTCTCATAGATAAATTTCTTCTATTTTCACCTCTTAATGAAATATCATTAGCTTCTATTATCCTTTTCTTTAATGCTAGTATTAATGCAAATATATGCTCTGCAACTGATAGGACATTTGAATTTTGGCAGTTAATTATTTTGACATTGTCATTTTCTAGAAATGCTCTATCTATATGATCTAATCCAACAGATAATGTTGCTATTACCTTTTTCTTTGTTATTATTGGTAACATATCTTTTGTAAACTCATCTTCTATTCCAATTATAAGGATATCATATTCATCTAATAATTTGATTAAACCTTCTTTATCTGGCCTTTTGTGCGAATTTGAAATATCTAATTGTATTCCATTGTTTCTAATTATTTCACATGCTTTTTTATCTAAATTTTTTATGATACTATATGCTTTTAACATCTTTTTCTCCTTAAACTAATCTTTTATTTTAGTTCATATTCTTTTATCAATTCCATATTTTGATTATATACCCATATATATTTTATTTCTCCAACAAAAGAATGAAATATATTATGTGCCAAATCATAAGTATTCTGATTTATATTATCATTTGTACATAATGTTATATGTGGTTTATATATCCTGTTTCTTGTGTTTTCTAATCTATATGCATCTAATTCTTGGTCAAAAAGTTGTTTTAATCTAATAAATTCTTTTGTGTCAAATGGTTCAATATACAATGTTTTGGCATCAAAATCATTTAAATTAATACATCTAATTTTAAATTGATTTATATTGCTTATAATATTATCTAATTTATTTATAAAAGTTTCTTGGTCTTTACAATCATATAAATCAATTGTTATATGTGGTAACCAATTTCTTTCTTCATTTTTTATTTTATTTTCTTTTAAATAGTTCTGTATACTTTTAATAAATTGTTCTGTTTCTTTGTCAAATCCATATTGTAATACATAGTCATACATGTACAAAAACCTCCTATTGTTCTAATATAACTCTTTATCTGAGCTACTTTCTTTTTCTACTTCTATTTTTGAAATATCTGCATGAAACAAATATTGGACAACTTCTCTCATGTTCTTTATAGAGCCATGTAAATTATTTTCTTCTAATTCTTCATATTTTTGTCTAGCTGATTGTAATAATTTCATCTTTTGCTCTTCAGATAGTTTAGAAATTAAGTCTTGTATCATTTGCATTTCTTCTTTTTCGTCTATTTCTATTTGTTCTAATACAATGCTATATAATGGTAAAGAATCTGAACCAGCTTCCAATAACATTAAACTAGAAAAATAATCTGCATTACTGATAACGGCTTGCTCAAATGTTCTTTGGTTATTGGTCATAATTCTTCCATTTTTCCAAGAATCTATGCTGATTTTCTTTCTGATTTCTTCTGGTAAGTAATAATATAATCTTTTATATTGTGTACCTGATATATCAAATGAAAAGCCTTCAAAGTTCTCTTTTAAAATTGAAGCATAGACTGACTCTGCCTTAACTTTATAAGATTTTGTTAATTTATCAAAATAGTCTTGTAATTCTTTTAAGCCTTCTGATTTTAAAATATATCTTTTTTGTTGGTTAAAGCTGGTACAAGCCTGTTCAAATTCTTTTTTTCCAAAAGAATCTCCTTTTGTGCAACATTGAATAAATTGTTCTTCAAACATTTCAGTAAAATGTTCATCATTGTCATCTAAAATCACAAATTTTTCTATTTCTTTATGAAGTAATAAGTATAGTTGTATTTCTAACATTCTATTTTGCAAATCATCAGTCATATCATCTAAATCCAAATTATATTCTACTCTTAATTTTTCATATAGTGTTCTCAAATTTGCATAATCTTCTGTTCTTTCCTTTTCTGTAATTGGATCCTCTTTGATAGATTTTTTTAATTTGTCTATTGATATAGATTTTCCCCACTTACGCCAAGTAGAAATTAAAACAATTTTAGCATCATATTTATTTTGAAGCTTTTGAAGATAATTAAGTGCATTATCATCAATATTTTTATATGTTCTTTCCTTTTTTGTTTGCATTTCTTTATATCTTTTGGTATAATTTGGACTATTTAAAACACCATCTATATCTAGAAAAATTACATTCAATAGTTTATCCTCCTATTTTTTAGAATAGTATTAAACTCTATACTTTATTTTCTTCTTATCTTTTGCTTAAAAAATCATTTATATTTTCTTTTATTTTATTTAATTCATGTCCAGTTGCTAAACAAGTATTCCATCCTCTTTTTTGTGCTACTTCTATATTTTCTTTACTATCATCAATAAATAAGATATTTTTAGGCTCTATCTTACAATCATTTTCTACTATTTCATAAATTTTCTCTCTAGGTTTTCTACAATTTAATTCAAATGAAAGCCATACATAATCAAATTGTTTTAAGTTTACTTGTTTATCTAATCTTTGTTTATCTAAGGAACCTAGATTAGATAAAATTCCAATCTTACATTTATCTTTTAAACTGTGTGCATATTTTACGACATCTTTGTAATATTCAATCTTATCAAATTCTTTTATGTAATAATCATAAAACTCTTCTGTGGTACATTTTAAATTAAATTCATGTTTTATTTTTTGAAACCATTTATCATTTTCTAAATAGATATGATAAGTTATATCTTCTACTGATTGTGCATGGTATCTTTCTACAATTGTATTTTCATCTTCTTCATTATTAAAATGTTTTATAAGGTTTATGATAGCTCTATCTATTGAATATTCTCCTTCTTTATGACTTTCTATGACGCCACCCCAATCAAATATAATAATTTTATTTTGATTTTTCATCTTTTCTATAATACTCCATTCTATTTACTTGTTTTGAAACTTTTGTATTTTCATATATATATCATACCAACTAAATACCCTTGTCATATTGTCTAATTTCATATCTCTGTTATATCTACAATCATAACAAAATACATGTGTATGATTGACAAATGTTGGTATGGTCTCTGGACTATCTTCTATCATGATATCAATTCTTAAAGAATCAATTTGTTTTGTTTTATCTGGTGAAAAATATAATTCATCATATAAGATACTATTTTCTTTTAACCATTTTCTAGCAATTTTTCTTGTTTTTTCTCCCTCTTCTGTATTTTTTGTTGTATTATGCCTTGAAGTAATAATATATATATGATTTCCTTCTTCCTTTAATTTTTTTATTACTTCACTTGCATATCTTCTTGCTGGTTCATTTTCTATATAGTTCCAAAAATATTCTTTCCTATAATCATCTAAAATTTCCTTTGTCCAATTAAATTTACGATATTCATAACTATATGGATCTTCAAAACCTTCTAGTTTATTTTCAAATACATATTTTGTAGTTGTATCCATAATATATTCATCATCATTTGTTAATACTCCATCTATATCTATTCCTATATTCATATTTTCCTCCTACACATTTTCATTACCTTCGTCATAATATCATAAATATTTTAAAAAATAAAGATGATATTGTTTTATATATAAAAAGAAAAGGAAAACTGTTTAGGAGTCTCCTTTTCTTTTAAAAAGCTTTAATTTATAAACATTTAAATGATTCTTGCTCCAAAAGGTGCTAAAGCAAGTTTTGCAATCTTAAAGAACTGTAATCCAAATGGTATTCCAACAATCGTAATGCACCAAATACAACCAAATATGAAGTTCTCAATTGCCATTGGAATACCAAAGAAGATAATCCATATTATATTTGCCAATAATGATGGTACTCCTCCTCCATACTCGATTTCTTTTCCAAATGGTGCAAATGACATTGATGCAAATTTAAAACATTGCAATCCATATGATATTCCCACAATAGTTATACACCAAATGATTCCTGATAATATCCAAGAAAGCCCACTAAAAAGTCCTCCAAAAATAAACCACAATATATTTCCTATTAAACTCATATTCAACGCTCCTTATTTATAAACATCAATTATATTATCTTTCTATCAATTTGTTCCAAAATGTTGTTTTTTTCAAAAAACTATTCAGCAATTTGAATACTATAAAACCTATCATTCCTCCCAGAAGATTTGTCATAATATCATCAATATCAGACGATCTACCTATAAAATATTGAAAAATTTCAACACCAAATGTCAGTGCAAATGTAACTAATATCGTTTTATATGCTTTCCTATTACTTTTAAATACTACTGGAAGAAAAAATCCTAATGGAATAAAAAGTATAATATTGGGTATTTTTTCTATCAAAAATTGTTCCATTCCAATCTCTTGCATATTAAATGGTATTACATTTAAGACATGTGTTTCTGGTTCAAATGTAATTGGTGTAAATAAAATTGTTGCAAATATGATAAGAAAAACAGAAGCTCCTAATCCTATATAGCTTATTTGTCTTATTGCACTAATTCCTTTCTTTTTTAATTTAAATAAAATTGGTAAATATAAAATACTAATGATAATAATAAAGATGATTCCTAATCTAAAATAAGCTTCAATTCTATGCAATTTAAACACCTCCCGGTTTTTATTACATTTTTATGATATCATAATAAATTTTAAAATAGCATTTTTTAAGAAAAGCTTAATGCAAAATTAAAATAATATTAATATTTTTTCTTTTTTATCTTTTATTTCATACAGTTTCTTACATACTTTAAAATCCCTCTTTAAAAGAGGGATTTCTATTTTATATATATTTATTTATATTTCGTTAAATACAAATACATTTGGA
>CALXLP010000016.1 GCA_944389225.1 uncultured Clostridia bacterium
TAGTACAAAATTTACCTAATAGTATATCATAAAATTTGCATTTTGAAAATACCTTTTATTAAGAAGGGAGGGATTTTATATAAAAAGCAATCAAAATGTAAAAAAGATATTCCATGCATTGTTTCCATTAATCATTGGAGGAATTGTTGGAATGATTACATCTGGTTATATGGATTATAATGATTTAATAAAACCAACATTATCTCCACCAGGAATTGTATTTCCAATTGCTTGGACAATTATTTATTTGTTAATAGGAATATCTTATACACTTTTAAAAGAAAAAGGAGAAGTGCCAAAAGAAACTAAACAGCTATATTACACTCAATTAGTTTTTAATTATTTGTGGACATTTATATTTTTTGTGTTTAGACTTAGATTATTATCTGTCTTATGGATTATTATTTTAGATGTATTGGTTATTATTATGACATATCAATTTTATAAACAAAATAAACTATCTGGAATTTTATTAATACCTTATGTCTTATGGCTACTTTTTGCAACTTACTTAAATATTTCTATATACTTTTTAAATATTTAATGAATAAAATCATTAAATTTAATAATATTCTTAAAACTTTTGCATATACATATATATAGGAATTTGGACAAAGGAGAAAAGGTATATGTTTAATGTAACAGTATTAAGATTAAAGGATATCGTAAAATATATTATATGTATATTTGTATTAATTTTACTGATATTTAGTATCACCAATTATTTTTCTGGAACAAAGAAAAATACAGAACAAGTTACACAAAAAGTAGAAAATGTAACCAATCAATTATCTAGTCATAGTTTATTATCCTGTTTAGATGCTACACTTCCCGTTGTAGCATCTATTAATCATAGTGAAGAAAATGAAAAAGAAAAATTAAGTGAAAATGATATATTAGAATCAATGTTAAAAACGCAAATTAGTTCTATAGATGAAATTCAAAATATGGAAGTATCAGAAGAAGTTGAAACAGAAAATACAGAAGAAGAACAAAATGTAGAATTAGCAGAAACAGGTATTACAACAGAAGTTGTTACAAACAATCCAATAACAGAAAACTATAATGCACAATATGGAAATGTCAAAATCAGAAATCAAACAGACTATGAATTAACCCAAGAAATGTTAACACCAGATATTACAATTGAAAATAAAAACATTATCATATTTCATACTCATAGTTGTGAAAGTTATACATCAAGTGAACTATATCCATATACACCAACTGGAAATTTCAGAACAACAGATTTAAATTTTACAGTCACAAGAGTAGGAACAGAACTAACCAACCAATTACAACAATATGGATATAATGTCATACATGATACAAGTTATCATGATTATCCATCATACAACGGATCATATACCAATTCCTTGAAAACGGTAGAAAGCTTATTACAATCAAATCCATCAGATATTATTATTGACTTACATAGAGATGCGATAGGAAGCCGAAGTGATTATGCACCAACAGTCAAAATCGGAGATGAAGAAGCAGCACAAATCATGTTTGTTATCGGAACAAATGCAGGAGGATTATGGCATCCAAACTGGAATCAAAACTTAAAATTTGCTATAAAAGTACAAGAGAAAGCAGAAGAATTATACCCAGGACTATTTAAACCAATTATGCTAACAACATCAAGATATAACCAACACACAGGAAAATATGCAAATATCATAGAAGTAGGAGCAACAGGAAACACATTAGAACAATGCTTAACCAGTATGAAATATCTAGCAAAAGTAATGGACGAAATCATGAAGTGAACGATAGGGACGTGTCAAATCGTTCAAAAATTGAATGAAAGGGACAGACCTACATAAATGAATAAAAAAATATAAATCATTCCTAGAGTTCTTTACTCCAAGAATGATTTATTCAAGTACATAATAGCAATAAAGAAGTAGAATGTCAATAAAAATTTAAAAATAATATAGAAAAGTTGTATGAAAAGTTAGATAACAATTTTCTAAATATCATAGATCATTATTTGTTAAAATCCGTAGATTTTTTTTGCTTTTTCGTAATTATATATTTTCTTAGAGTAAAGAACTCTGAGAAAAATATATTAAGAGAAAAGAAGGGAAGAAAACAAATGAAGAAAAAATTAAAGAATACAAAAGGTATTACATTAATTGCTTTAGTTATTACAATTATTGTACTTTTAATATTGGCTGGTGTAACGATTGCAACATTAACTGGAGATAATGGGATATTAACAAGAGCACAGATGGCAAAAGAGGGAACAGAAAAAGCAACAGCAGAAGAGAGAATACAAACAGAGGTTATGGGAAGTTATGATAATACTGGAAAGATTGAATTAGATGTATTAAATAATAATTTAAAAAATAATATACCAGAGCTAACATATAAAGGTAAGGCATTATCAGAAACTAACAAAATAACAAATTTGCCAGCTACAGTAATGCTTGAGACATATAAAATGCAAATATCTGAGGATGGAGAAGTAAGAGAAATAAAAACAGTAGCAGAAATAACGGATTATGTAACAAAAAATACACCAGTAGAAGATGAATATGAAAATTTGATAATTGTGCCAGAAGATTTTAAGATAAGAATTGATAATACAACAAATAATGCAGATACAGTAAATGAAGGAATTGTAATAGAAGACAGAAAAGGAAATCAGTTTGTATGGATACCATTAGGAGAAGTAAAAACAGACAATGCTGGAACTGTTGTAAATATTACGTTGAACAGATACGATTTTGGTGGTTGTACAGAAGATACAGAAGAAAATCATGATAGTAGTTACAAGAATGCAATAGCCAAAAATATAACTGATTTTATAAATAATAGTAATAGTAACAATGGATATTATATAGGAAGATATGAGGCTGGTATAATAAATTATGATAAACAAAATATTATTACAGAAAATACTAATGAAGAAGTAAATTGGACAGGATATAGCCCAGAAGAAGGGAAAAAACTGGAATTAGTATGTAAATCAGGTGCACAACCATGGAATTATGTGACACAAAGTAAAGCATCTGAGTTGGCAAGAAATATGTATACAGGAAAAAATTATGAAAGTGATTTAATTAATAGTTATGCATGGGATACAGCAATTTCATATATACAGATGTGTGGAATGAAAACAAATAGTAAAAGTTATTCATCACAAAATGGACAATTTATAGATACAAGTAAACCATCAATGACAGGAGAAGGAATTTTAACTTCAACTAATACTGTAGATGAACAATGTAATATATATGATATGGCAGGAAATGAAACTGAATGGACAACGGAAACTTCTGATTTGAAATTTAGTCCTTGTGTAGACAGAGGAGGAATGTATTATTTTGATGAGCGAACTATGAATTTTAGAGGAAGAAATTCAAATACACTTGTATATGACTATATTTCTTTTCGTCCAGTTTTGTATTTTTAAAATGAATAAAATCAAAAATTCAGGCAAATGCTTGAATTTTTTTTCATATATATATATAATGACGGTAGAAAATTAGAAGGAAAGAGGTAATCATATGGCAAATATTAGTTTAAATCTAAAACATGCAGGAATTACACAAAAAACAATCTTAACATACAAAGAACAAGTAGAAAATATACACAAGGATTTGCATAGAAGAGCAAATGATGAAAAAGATTTTGTTGGATGGTTAGAATTACCAACCAATTATGATAAAGAAGAATTCGCAAGAATAAAAAAAGCAGCAAAAAAAATAAAAAAAGAATCTGATATATTAGTGGTTATTGGAATTGGTGGATCATATTTAGGAGCAAGAGCAGTTATAGAAGCACTAACTAGTTCGTTTTATAACATGTTACCAAATAAACAAAGAAAATATCCACAAATATTATATGTTGGAAATAACTTAAGTCCAAATTATATTAATGAATTAATTGAATATATAGGAGATAAAGATTTCTCTGTTAATGTTATTTCAAAATCTGGAACGACTACAGAACCAGCCATTGCATTTAGAATCTTTAGAGAAATCTTAGAAAATAAATATGGAATTGATGAAGCAAGAAGTAGAATTTATGCAACAACTGATAAAGCAAAAGGAGCATTAAAAACATTAGCACAAAATGAAGGATATGAACAATTTGTTGTTCCTGATAATGTAGGTGGTAGATATTCTGTATTAACAGCTGTTGGATTATTACCAATTGCAGTAGCAGGAATTGATATTGATAAATTAATGATGGGAGCAAAAACAGCACAAGACAGATATGATGATCCAAATCTAAAATATAATGAATGTTATAAATATGCAGTTGTAAGAAATATCTTATATAAACTATATAAAAACACAGAAATATTAGTAAATTATGAACCTAAGATGCATTATTTTACAGAATGGTGGAAGCAATTATTTGGAGAAAGTGAAGGAAAAGATCAAATGGGAATCTTCCCAGCAGGAGTTGACTTTACAACAGATTTACATTCTATGGGACAATATATTCAAGAAGGAAGAAGAAATTTATTTGAAACGGTTATTAGTATCAAAACACCAAATTCAGATATAACAATCAATCCAGATGATGACAATTTAGATGGATTAAATTATTTAGCAGGAAAAGGTTTAGACTATGTCAATAAAAAGGCAATGGAAGGAACGATAAAAGCACATGTATCAGGAGATGTTCCTAACATTGTAATAGAAATGGAAAAACTAGATGAAGAAAATATAGGAGAACTAATTTATTTCTTTGAAAAAGCATGTGCAATGTCTGGAAATATATTAGGGGTTAATCCATTTAATCAACCAGGTGTAGAAGAATATAAAAAGAATATGTTTAAATTATTAGAAAAACCAGGATATTAAAAATAAAGATTGAGGGATATTCCTTCAATCTTTATTAGAGAAAAGAATGATATATAATAAATGAAATTACAATAAATAGGTGAGACGTGTCCCTTTTTGATAAAAAATGTCCATTTTGACACGTCCCCAAAAGTTCATAGGAGGAAAACATGATATATAAGGAAAAATTTAAAATAGGATTAAAAGATGTATGGGCAAAAGATGAAGTGAGTAATATTGCTATTTTAGAGTACTTAGAAGATATTGCAGCATATCATTCTGACAGTGTAGGAATTGGTGTTAATACAACAGATGAAACACATGTAAGTTGGTTACTATTAGATTGGGAACTAGAAGTATTAAAAAGACCAAAATACGGACAAGTTTTAGAGATTCATACATGGTCTAGAGAAATAGAAAAATTTTATGCACTTCGTGATTTTGAGGTTTATGATGAGGAAAACAATTTATGTGCAATAGCAACCTCAAAATGGTTATTAGTAAATAGTAAAACAGAAAAAATAGTAAGAGTGGAACCAGAAATAGCAGATAGATATCGATCAGAATTTGGAAAATGTGTTTTTAAAGATCCTAAAATTGAAAAATTAAAAGAACCAAAAGAATATATAAGTGAAATGACATATACAGCCAGAAGAAGAGATATTGACGTCATTGGTCATATGCATAATTTAAATTATTTATATTTAGCTTATGAAGCATTACCAGAAGAGGAATATCAAAAAAGGCCATTTAACCATGTTAGAATACAATATAAAAATCAGATAAAATTAGGAGAAACAGTAAAATGCAAATATGCAAAAGAAAATAATGAAAATATAGTCGTTATAAAAAGTGAAGATGACAAAACATTACATGCAATTATCAAAATATATTAAAATGTTGAAATAACAATGTTAGTTAAAGTAAAAAAATAAAGTCAATGAAGAAAAAGTGCTAATTAAAATATAAAAAAGGAATATAATAAAGATAAAGAAAAGTATAATTTTTTAAGTTTGTGCAAAAAATAATAAAAAAATGTTGAAAACCGTTCTTATAGTGTGATATAATAAGCTCTGGTTTTTAAGTTAATAAGGGAGGAATAAGAAATGAAAGAAGTTTTAAGAAAAACAAACATCATTGGTACAATAGGACCAGCAAGTGAAAGTGAAGAAATGTTTACAAACTTAGTTAAAGCAGGACTAAATGTAGCAAGAATTAACTTTTCACACGGAGGATATGAAGAAAACGCAGAAAAAATAGCAACAATTAAAAAAGTAAGAGAAAAATTAAACAAACCAGTTGCTTTATTATTAGACACAAAAGGACCTGAAATTAGAACAGGAAAACTTGAGTCTGGAGATGAAAAAGTAACTATAAATGAAGGACAAGAATTTACATTTGTTTATGATGATATTATTGGAAATGAAACAAAAACAACAATCAGTTACAAAAACTTATATCAAGATGTAAAACCAGGAGCTAAAATCTTAGTTGATGACGGAGCTTTAGAATTCCAAGTTGTAGAAATTGTTGGAAAAGATATTAAATGTAAAGCATTAAACACAGCAAGATTAGGAAGCAGAAAAACAATGAATGTTCCTGGATTAAAATTAAACTTACCAGCTTTAGCACAAAAAGATATTGATGACATTACAAATGGAATTAAAGCAGGATTTGATATGATAGCTGCTTCATTTGTAAGAAGAGCATCAGATGTTCAAGCAATCAAAGACTTATTAAAAGCAAATGGTGGAGAACACATCAAAATTATATCAAAAATTGAAAGCCAAGAAGGTATTGATAACTTTGAAGAAATCTTAGCAATATCAGATGGTATCATGGTAGCTCGTGGAGATATGGGTGTTGAAATACCAATGGAACAAGTTCCAATTGTTCAAAAACACTTTATTAAGAGATGTAATCAAGTTGGTAAACCAGTAGTAACAGCTACACAAATGTTAGAATCAATGACTTCTAACCCAAGACCAACAAGAGCAGAAGTTAGTGACGTTGCAAATGCTGTATATGATATGACAAGTTGTATCATGCTTTCTGGAGAATGTGCTATGGGTAAATATCCAGTAGAATGTGTTGAAACAATGGTTAAAATATCAAAATCAATTGAGGGAACAGTTAATTACTGGAAGAGATTTAGCAAAAAGAACTTCAAAAAAATAGATTCAGAAGATTTAGAAAAAAATATTGCTTATACAACATGTGTAACAGCTTACCAAGTAGAAGCAGATGCAATTGTTGCTTATACACATAAAGGTGATTCAGTAAGAATGATTGCTGGTATGGGACCAGGTTGCCCAATATTTGCTATAACAGATAATGAACAAACATATTATCAATTAGCAATTACATGGAATGTAACACCAATCTTAGTTAAAGATGGAAAAACAATTGAAGATACAATTCAAAAAGGAATTGCTGAATTAGAAAACGAAGGAATTTTAGAAAAAGGTGACAAAGTTGTTCTTGCAGGAGGACCAAAAATATTACCAGATGCAACAGAAAACAAAGTTATCGGTGGAGTTGCTATCGTATAATATAAATAATAGAAAAAACTCATCATATTGATGAGTTTTTTTGATGCTTTATTATCAAATAAATTTTATAAACGAAAACTATCAGGTAGCAACTCTCCTAATGTTTTTTTATCCATTTTATCATTATCATAGTACATGTAAATTTCAAAATCTTTATTACAAAATTCAGACATGAATTGTCGACAATATCCACAAGGAGAGGTATATTGTAATTCTTCTTTTCCACCTAATACTAAAATACATTCAAAATCTTTTTCACCTTCAGAAATGGCTTTGGTGAAAGCAACTCTTTCTGCACAAATAGACATAATTTCATCATTTTCAATATTACATCCAGAAAAAATCTTTTCACTTTTAGTAAGTAAAGCACAACCCACTTTATAATTGGAATATGGAGTATAGGCGTTTTCTCTGGCTTTTTTAGCAGTTTCAATTAATAAATTTATATCCATCATTAGATTCCTCCTTTTGAAAGTAATATATCATAAAATAGAAGAATTTACTATAAAAAAAGATAAAATATATAATTGTTGTTGACAAAATAACTTTCTTGATATAAACTACAAATGGTTTACAAATGTAATCTAATAAAAGGAGAGCGTTCAAATGCCATTTTTTGAAAAATATAAAAAAACAATATTATTTTACTGGTTCTTATATCTTTTTATTTTAGTAGCATCAAGAGAAATTTTGCTGAAATGCAATATGGAATATAGAGGATGGGTTTATATAGTATCTTGGGGTGTCTTTATAATAGGATTTATAGCAGGAATTATACAACTCATATTAAGGATAAAAAAGAAGCCCATAAAAATTATAGGAATCATATTATTTATTATTTTAATCATGATTTGTAGTCCATATGTATTATTATTTTTTGCTGTTACTTGTGAAGAAGAAAATATTGTCACTTATGAAAATCAAAAAATGGTAACATATACACAATCATTTTGGGATAAACGTATTAATTATTACGAATATATAAATTTTCTAGTTAGAAAAAGATATCCAAAATTAAAAGAATATTATGGTGAAAATGGAGAGCATATACTTACATATTACAATGATAAGGGTGAAGTTATAAAAGAAGAAAATTTGGATGAAGAATAATTTTTTTGGAGGATTAATATGGATATAGTAATTATTGTATCTTTTTTAATTAGTTTTATTGCATCTATTTTAGTATTAAATAAATATCGTAAATCAGAAAGAATAGCTATGTATATTCTGATTCAATTCATATTATGGTTTGTAAATTCTATATATGTATTTTTATCAATGTTGTTAATGCATGTGATGTTTCATGGTGTAATTGATGATATAACCATATATGCAATAGGGTATATCATAGGTATATATTTAGTTCCTGTTTATGCTTTTTGTATTAACAAAAATAAAGGAAATGGAAAATTAATGTGTAAAGACATTCTTATTTCTACAGTTATTTTTATTATTCTACTAGCATTTGTGTTTCTATGTATTGCATTTTTAGATGAAAAATATAATATTTTAAATTATATACAAATTTATGAACAAGGATGATTGTATATGTATAAGTTATAAAGGTGTATGAGATATGTTTCTTATACATCTTTATTTTTATATACATGTAAAAATAAGACAGCACATTATAGAAAAATAATAGGAAAACATATAATGAATTTATATAGAAATTCATAACGAAAATGTCAACCTTTTTTGTTACCGTACATATAATGTAACAAAAGGAGGAATTTTAATATGTTTAGTAGAAGAAAATGCTATTGTATGAACAACAATTATTCAAATAATTCATGTGAAATGCAAAATGATATCATGGAAACAAAATGTAATCATGTTGTATCTTATGAAGATAATTCAAATAGTTGTGATTGTGGCTTTGATGAGGAACAAAGTGTATTCCCAGAAAATCCAATGTTAGCACAAAGTTACGTTCCAATCCAATACATGGATAGAACATTTAAACCATGTGTAGGATTAAAAATGGGAACGATTTTTCCTGAATTAGTAAGCCCATATTCACCAGGTCAATCAATGGAAGAAATCAATTATATTGCAATGACCAATCAAATAGGAAAGGGGTGCAACAAATGTCAATAAATCAAAATAGAAATTGTGGATGCGAAGAAGAAAATGAAATGATGTGTTGCAATCAAATGCAAGATGTTGAAAGAACAATAGATTGTGATGAAAGAAGAGAAATGGCTGAGCAGATTAGATGCCTTGATTTTGCGATAAATGAATTAGCATTATATTTGGATACACATCCAAATGATCAAAAAGCACTTTGTTTGCACAGAAAATATTGTAAGGAAGTAAAAGAATTAAAGGATAAATATCAAAAAGTATATGGACCGTTAACGATTCATTATCCTTGCAATAAATGGAGATGGTTTGAAGAACCATGGCCATGGGAAAGGGGGAATTTTTAAATGTGGACATATAATAAAATGTTACAATACCCAATCAATATCAAGTGTACAGATCCAAGACTTGCAAAAGTAATCATTTCACAATATGGTGGCCCAGATGGGGAATTGGCAGCATCACTTAGATATTTATCACAAAGGTTTGGAATGCCAGACCAAAATGCAAAAGCTATCTTAAATGATATTGGAACTGAAGAATTGGCTCACCTAGAAATGGTAGGAACCATTGTACACCAATTAACTAAAGGAGCAAGTATTGAAGAAATTGAAAAAGCAGGATTAAGTGCATATTACACAGACCATGGTGTAGATGTATATCCACAGGCAGCAGCAGGATTTCCATTTAATGCAGGGGTACTTGCTTGTAAGGGAGACCCAATTGCGAACTTGCAAGAAGACTTAGCTGCAGAACAAAAAGCAAGAGCAACTTATGAAAAATTAATTGATTTATGTAGAGACAATCCAGATGTCTTAGATCCATTAAGATATTTAAGAGAAAGAGAAATCGTACACTTCCAAAGATTTGGAGAAGCATTAAGAGGTGTTCAAGACAAATTAGCAGAGAAAAAGTATTATATGAACCATAATAACAATTGTGGTTGTAATTAAAAAGAAACTCCTATATTTTAATAATATGGGAGTTTCTTTTTAGTAAAAAACTATTAATAAATTGCAATAATTAATTGACAAAAGAACAATTGTTTGATAACATATAGCAAACAAGAAATGGAGTTGGTTTATTATGAGCAACAAACTAATTGGAAATAAAAATAACATTGTTTTTTACACTGATGAAGAAGGAAATACAAAAATAGAAGTAGTATTACAAAATGAAGATGTATGGTTAAATGTAAATGCGATAGCAGAATTATTTGATGTACAAAGACCAGCAATATATAAACATATTTCTAATATTTTTACTGAAGAAGAATTAGAGGAAAAATCAGTGTGTTCCATTTTGGAATATACTGCATCAGATAATAAAAAATATAAAACAAAATATTATAATTTAGATATGATTATATCAATTGGATATAGAGTAAACTCAAAAAAGGCAGTAAAATTTAGACAATGGGCAAACAAAATAATAAAAGAATATATGGTAAAAGGTTTTGCTTTAGATGATGATAGATTTTTAAATGGAGGTAAAGTAAATAGGCAATATTTTGATGAGCTATTAGAAAGAATTAAAGTAATTCGTACAAGCGAAAGAATGGCTTATCAAAAAATAACTGATTTATTTATAGCAACATCTATTGACTATGACAAAAAATCAGAAGAAGCATATACATTTTTCAAAATAGTTCAAAATAAATTACATTATGCAATAACAGGTCATACTGCAGCAGAATTAATTTACAATAGGGTAAATTCTGAAAAAGAAAATATGGGATTGACTACTTGGAAAGAAGCTCCAGATGGAATGATATATAAATATGATGTTAGTATAGCAAAAAACTATTTAAATGAAGACGAATTGAAAAAGCTAAATAATTTAACAAATTTCTTTTTAGATTATGCAGAATCAATGGCGGAAGAAAATCAAGTTATGACAATGAAAGACTGGATAAATGAAACTGATAATCTTTTAAAATTTAGAAAAAAAGAAATACTAAATGATTCAGGAAAAATTTCACATAAGCAAGCTATTGAAAAAGCTGAAAAGGAATATGAAAAATTTAGAGTAAAACAAGATATACAATACATTTCTAGTATGGATAAAATGTATCAAAGATATTTAAAAGAGAATAATAAATAAAATTAAAAAGGTTCATTAGAGAAATTATGAAAAAAGAAACTCCTATATTTTAATAATATGGGAGTTTTTTATAGAAAAAAATGAATTGGTTTCTTGTCAAACTTAGTAAAAATTGATTTTTAGGCCAAAATCTGGTATAATATATATAGATTTTACCAATATGGTAAATCATGTAACTAACAAAATTTTCCTTGGTATTACTACTACAAGGGAAAAAACAAAAAAAGAGCCGAATGGCCAGGAGGAAAAAAAGAATGAAGAAAGAAAACAAAATGAATGTAACTCTCGCACTTGCAATTATTGCTGTTCTCGGAGTCCTTGTGACAGCCGTGATATGCAACTATCGGATTAACCAGTTGCACAACAATACCATCACCAGGGTTGTAAACATTTACGACCAAGGAGAAGGCGGAGAGCAGACCTTGTCTCTGACCAGTCAGGGATGGTTAGATTTCTTTAGAACTTACGAAGGAGCTGGTTCTACCATTTCCAACGTAGATTTTGAAGACTTATTCACTTTTACCGAGGTTGACTCTTGGTATCCAGAAGAAGTAAAAAATTTCTTGGATGCAGAGAAGGAAACCTTCGCAGTGTGGTCTCCGGTTTCCGGATATGACGGAGAATTGTATGGAGGGGATTTTATCATGTACTACGATGAGTACAGAGATGGAATCAAGTTACTCTTTGACAACGCAGAAGACGACCTCGAAGTCGAGTATGAAATTCGTGGTGCTAAGCACGCGAAGAGAGTCTACACCTTTATTGGAGGTGGGGATCATGATTACGATAGTTTATACTATCTTGTTTTCGAGGATGGAGATGGGAAAGTCATGGCAATCAATCAGGACATGGAGATGTATGAATTGACAGCAAAATGAACTGATAGCGCGGACAATCTTTCTGGGGGTTTAGCACACGGATGTGTGCTAGAACCTCTCTTTTTATTTAATTTGTATAGAAAAAGAAATGTCAATAGACAATAATAAAATAATTATTGACAGTTAGAATTCTAAGTATTATAATATTGATTAGAATTCTAACTAATTAAGGAGGAAGTTATGTACCATAATTTAATGATGGAAAATCAATCTATGTTTACTAAATTGGTATTTGAGGAATTATCAGATAGAAATTTATCAATTGGACAACCCAAAATACTAGAATATTTATTTTTACATGATGGAGCTTATCAAAAAGATATTGCAGAAGCATGTCAAATAGAACCAGCAACCATTACAAACCTTTTATCAAGAATGGAAAAGAATGGTCTAATTACTAGAAAAAATAATGATGGGGATAAACGATATGTATGTGTATATCTTACTAAAATAGGAAAAGAAAATGGAAATTATGTTATGAAAGCTTTTGAAACAATTGAAAAAATAGCATTAAATGGTTTTTCAGAAAAAGAGAAAGACGAATTTATTTTTTTTCTACAAAAAGCAAATAAAAATTTAGTTCAAAGAAAGGAAGTAGATAAAAATGAGAAAAAAAGAAATCGTTAAACGTTATATTATTTTTATTATTGGATTATTTATTAATTCTTTAGGTGTCAGTATGATAACAAAGGCAAATTTAGGAACATCACCAATTTCATCTATACCATATGTATTAAGTTTGCATTTTCCATTCACTTTAGGACAATTTACAATTATGTTTAGTATTTTATTAATTGTTCTTCAATTACTTATTTTAAGAAAAAATTTTAAATTCGAACACGTTTTACAAATACCAGTTTCGATTGCTTTTGGCTATTTCATTGATTTTACCATGATTTTATTAGGATTTGTGAATCCAAACATATATATTATGAAAATTGTATATCTTTTAATAGGTTGTGCAATTCTTGGCGTGGGCGTATATATGGAAGTTCTAGCAAATGTGGTTATGCTTCCAGGAGAATCATTTGTAAGAGCTATTGTAGCAACGTGGAAGACAGAATTTGGAGTAACAAAGGTTGCTTTTGATGTGTCTATGACGGTTATTGCTGGAATATTATCATTTATCTTTATGGGACAACTTGTGGGGGTTAGAGAAGGAACCATTATTGCAGCCTTATTAGTAGGTTTTATTGCGCGTTTTATAGGAAGAAAACTTTCTTTTTTACCAGAAAAACTATTCCCAAAAGAAACAGATACAGAAAAGAAAGAAGAATTAATATCACAAAAAGAAAATTCACCTATTTGTATTGCGATTGGTAGACAATATGGATGTGGCGGACATGAAATTGGAAAAAGATTAGCTAAAAAACTAGGTTTTGAATTTTATGATAGTGAAATTATAAAGATGGTAGCAAATACAACAAATTATTCAGAAACATATATTGATAAAAAAGATGAAAAAATGACAAATTGTTCTGTTTTTGATTTGATAAATTATATGTATGAACAATATGATAAACATGAAAACCCTAAGGATGAAATATTTACTGCAGAGGTTGAAGCAATTCAAAAATTAGCTCAAAAAGGAAATTGTATTATTATAGGGAGATGTGCAGATTATATCTTAAAAAATCAAAAAAATTGCTTAAGTATATTTTTGTCTGCACCAATAGAATATAGAATTCAAGAAGTAGCAAAAAGAGAAAATATTAGTGAACAAAAAGCAAAAAAGAAGATACATCAAAATGATCGTTTAAGAGCTAATAATTATCAATATTATACACATCAAATTTGGGGTGTATCATCAAACTATGAATTATGTATTGATACATCTAAAGGAGAAGAATTTGTAGACAATTTAATTATGAAAGCAGTAGAAGAAATTAAAAATAGTACAGAAAATGAAAAAATTACAATGAAATAGAAATATTTTCTAAAAAAGGCTTGTTTTTCAAGCCTTTTTATGATACAATATTATCTGTAAGAAAAATAGAGCAAAACCAATTAAAAAGCAAAGTATATATATTTCAAATATTTACAAGAGAAAATGGTCATTGGCTGGAAACCATTAAATATCGTATATAGAAAATTCACTTTTTAGGTCCTTTTTTGAAATGATAGTAGGAAAAGGCGGTTGGACCGTTAAAACTATAACGAGGTTAGTATAAAACATACTAATAAATTTAGGTGGTACCACGGAAAATAACCATTTCGTCCTAATAGAAACTAGGAAGAGATGGTTTTTTTGATGACAAAGATTTAAATTTTAAGTAAAATTTAATAAAGGATGTTGATAGATATGAATAATGAAGGAAAATGTATTGAATATTATTTTGATTCAAAAACCTTTACAAAAGAACAATTAATGAAAAATATCGAAGAAGCGAAACAAGAATTTCCCAATAAGAAGATAGAACCAAATTTATTTTTAAATGAATGGGGCGTATATATTCTAAAAATCCATTTTACAGATAAAATAGAATATGTTAGTGATTTTAAAGAAAAAAGAAAAAATAAAAAGGTATTACTTCTTACGGAAAAAAATAGAAAGATTAGTGAAAAAAGAACATCATTTTTAAACAGAAAATATGGGCAATACAAAAAAACGGGAGAGTATAAGCCACTATAAAGAAAGGAATGGACGAGATGAAAGAACAAATTGCAAGTATCAAAGAAAAATCTATTAAGGAGATATCAGATTCTAAAGATTTAAAAGAATTAAATGAGTTAAGAGTAAAGTATTTAGGAAAAAAGGGTGAGTTAACGCTTATCCTAAGAGGAATGGGAGGATTATCTCCAGAGGAAAGACCAGTTATAGGAAGTTTAGTAAATGAATTAAGAGAAGAAATTGAAAATTTAATTCAAAGTAAAGAAAAAGAATTTAAAAATCAAGAACTTTTAAAAAGATTAGAAAATGAGACAATTGATGTTACAGAACCAAGCAAAAAAGTCGTTTTAGGATCTTTACATCCAATTACCAAAATTATACAAGAAGTAGAAGAAATATTCTTAGGAATGGGATATGAAATAGCTGATGGTCCAGAAGTAGAAAAGGCAACATATAATTTTGACAAATTAAATACACCACCAGATCATCCAGCAAGAGATGTTCAAGACACATTCTACATCACAGATGATATCGTATTAAGAAGTCAAACATCACCTGTTCAAGCAAGAGTTATGGAAAATCAAAAACCACCAATCAAAATCATATGCCCAGGAGCCGTATACAGATCAGATAGTGTGGATGCAACACATTCACCAGTGTTCCATCAAGTAGAAGGTTTAGTGGTTGATAAACATATTTCTATGGCAGATTTAAAAGGAACATTAGAGATGTTTGCCAAAAAATGTTTAGGAGAAAATACAAAAATAAGATTTAGACCACATCACTTCCCATTTACAGAACCATCAGCAGAAGCAGACGTATCATGCTTTGTATGTGGTGGAAAAGGTTGTAAAGTATGTAAAGGAGAAGGATGGATAGAATTATTAGGATGTGGAGAAGTTCATCCAAATGTTTTAAGAAATTGTGGAATTGATCCAGATATTTATTCAGGATTTGCATTTGGATTTGGTGTAGAAAGAATTGCTATGGCCAAATATGGAATCGAAGATATGAGATTATTATTTGAAAATGATATCAGATTCTTAAAACAATTTTAGGGACGTGTCAAAATGGACATTTTTTGTCCAAAAGGGACAGACCTATAGCTATAAAATAAAAAATGAAAATAGATTGTTAATTGTATAATATATAAATTAACAAATAACAAAAATTAATTAAAAATTTAATTGATTAAGGAGAAATGAAAAATGGGGTTATTTAGAAGAAAAGAGAAAGAATATACATTAGGTCAAATTTTGAACTTAATGCAAAAAGATACAGAGGGAAAATATCATGATTACATACCAGTACCAACTAGACCAGGAAGTAAGAATACAACATATTGGTTTAGAAAAGAAGAAAGAGATGAAAAAGATGGACAACAAGTAAGAGTAACCAATCCAATTTTAGAAACGAACCAAAAATCATCATCTGTTTTTGAACAAAGAAGAGATAGATTTATGAGTGAAGTAAATGGAAATGGAGAATATAGAAAGTTATCTCATGATATTCATGAGAGTAGTAGTTCAAGAAAAGGAAGAGTTGTACCATCATATAATAATTGGCAAAGTGCTAAAAAATATAATCAAGGAAATCAATATGGACAATATAGATAATCAAAATATATAACATAAGAAGGGAATAGAAGGTTGAAAAATGAATTCTTTTCCAACCAGATTTGCACCTCGAGAAAGGAATGAAATAAAATGAAAGCAAGTAGAGAGTGGTTAGAAGAATATAGTGATATAGATGTTGACACAGTAAAATTAGGAGACATCTTAACAATGACAGGTTCTAAGGTTGAAACCATAGAACAAAAAGGAAACAACATAAAAAATGTAGTTGTTGGAAAAATTTTAGAAGTTACAAAACATCCAGATGCTGATAAACTAGTGGTAACAAAAATAGATGTTGGAAACGGAGAAATTCTTCAAATTGTAACAGCAGCACCTAATATTAAAATAGGAGAAACTGGACAAATTGTACCAGTAGCAAAAGATGGAGCAGAGTTACCAAAAGGTGTAACTATCCATACAGGAAAATTACGTGGTGTAGAATCACAAGGTATGATGTGTGGGATGGAAGAACTAGAAATTGATCCAGCAAGTTATCCAGATAAAGTGGTAGATGGTATCTTTATTTTAGATGACAAATACGAAAAAGATTTAGGAAAAGATTTAGTAGATGTATTAGAATTAAAAGAAGATATCATTGATTTTGAAATCACACCAAACAGACCAGATTGTTTGTCTATTGAGGGATTGGGAAGAGAAACAGCAGTATCTTTAGGAAAACCATTTAAAAATCCTAGAAAAAATATTGATGAATTAAAAGTAGAAGATAAAAAAGAAATCGAAGGATTAAAAGTCGATATTACAGCACCTGACTTATGTTACAGATATATTGCAAGAGTCGTAAAAAATGTAAAGATTGGTCCATCACCTAAATGGATGGTTAGAAGATTAAATGCTTGTGGTGTCAGAAGTATTAATAATATTGTTGATATTACCAATTATGTCATGCTAGAAATGGGTCAACCAATGCATGCATTTGATATTAATTCAATTGAAGGAAAACATATTACAGTAAGAAGAGCAAAAAATAATGAAAAAATCATCACGCTAGATGAACAAGAAAGAATATTAGATGAAAATGATTTAGTCATCGCAGATGATAAAAAAGCAGTAGCTATTGCAGGTGTTATGGGAGGACTAAATTCAGAAATCGAAAATGATACAGAAACAGTTGTATTTGAATCAGCTGTATTTTATGGTGGAGCTGTTAGAAAAACAGCTAAAAAAGTAGGATTAAGAACAGAAGCATCTTCTCGTTTTGAAAAAGGATTATCACCAGAAAATGCATTAAGAGCAGTAAATCGTGCAGTAGAATTGGTGGAAATTTTACATGCAGGAGAAGTGGTAGATGGAAAAGTAGATGTATATCCAACAAAACAAAAAGTACATCAAATTAAATTAGATAGTGATAGAATTAATCAATTATTAGGAACACATATTTCTAAAGAAGAAATGATTGATATTTTGAATAAGTTAGACATAAAAGTTGAAAATGATATTGCTACTGCACCATATTTTAGAATGGATGTAGAACAATTAGCAGATTTAGCAGAAGAAGTATTAAGATTTTATGGATATGACAAATTAGAAACAACATTAATTAAATCTGATACAACATTAGGTATGAGAAATAAAGAACAAAAAATAGAGAAGAAGATACAAGAAGTTCTTGTCAATAGTGGTTTATCAGAAATATATACTTATGGATTTTTAAGTGAAAAAGATTTAGAAAAATCAAATATTAGCGATACATTAAAGAAAACAGCAATTACCATTCAAAATCCATTAAGTGATGAATACAAATTGATGAGACCATCAACCATACCAAGTATGTTACAAATATTAGCTAATAATGCTAATAAGAAAAATCAAAATGTAAAATTATTTGATATTTCAAGAAATTATAAAAACATGCATGGTGAAGTAGAAAAAGGAGAAGTACCTTTACAAGAAAATATTTTAACCATTGGTATGTATGGAGATGATGTTGATTTCTATATCTTAAAAGGAATTGTAGAAAATGTATTAGAAGCAACATATATTAATCATTATGAAGTAGAAAGAGAAACAAATAATAAATCATATCATCCAGGAAGATGTGCAAATATCACAGTAGGAAGAGATGTGATTGCAACTTTAGGTGAAGTACATCCAGTTGTTTTAAATAATTATGATATTGAAAAAAGAGTATATTTAGCAGAAATTAATATTAGTAAACTAGAAAAATATTCAAGAAATAACAAAAAATATGTAGAAGTTCCAAAATTCCCAGCAGTAGAAAGAGACATTGCCATTATTGTTGATGAAAGTGTTGAGGTTGGACAAATCGAAAAAATTATTACAAAGAAAGCTAAGAAATTATTAGAAGGATTAAAATTATTTGACATTTATAGAAATGAAAAACTAGGAGAGAATAAAAAGAGTGTGGCATATGCTTTAACATTCAGAGATAAGAATAAAACATTAAGTGATGAAGAAGTAAATGTTGCGATGGAAAATATTATTACTGAATTGGAAAAAACAGTAGGTGCAGAATTAAGAAAATAGAATTTAAAACAAAAGGGAAAATGGAGTTTATCTCCAAATTCCCTTTTTTATTTTTTTTCAAAAAATAAAAATATGCAGGTAACTTTTCTGGAAAAAATGGTAATATATAGATGTAGATATCTAAGGGGAGTTCTAAACTAAATGAAAAAAGAAAATTTGATTAAACAATATGTAGAAAAAGATAATTTAAATATTGAAAAAGTTATAGAAGATTATACGAATTATCTATATGTAATTATAAAAAATAAAAATTTTAAATTAACAGAAGAAGATATAGAAGAAATTGTTTCAGATGTATTTTTGGCCGTCTGGAAAAATCAAAAACAATTAAATGTACAAAAAGGAATGTCTTCTTATTTGGTTGCAATTGCTAATCATTTATATACTAAAAAACTAAGAAATTTTAAAAATGTTATAGATATAGAAAATTATGAAAATCAATTACAAGATACGAAAAATATTGAGCAGGAAATAGAAGATAGACAAAAAAATCAAGTAATCTTACAAGAAATGAATACAATGAAACAAGAAGATCAAGATATATTTTTATATTACTATTATTATGCAAAATCCATAAAAGAAATTGCAAAAGAATTAAATGTAACAGAAGCAAAAGTAAAATCTAGGTTATTTCGTATTCGAAAAAAGTTAAAAAATAAATTAGAAAAAAGGGGGTATAGTTATTATGGGTAACGAAAATTTAGATAAGATTATGAAAAAATCCAGAATGAAAATAGCTGTATCTAAATTTGAAGAAGAAGAACATACAATTCCGAAAAGAAATTTACTAAAAATGGTGGCAACATTTGTATTAACGATTGGAATGACATTTGGACTTGTTTATGCTGGAAATGTAGTATATGAAAAAATTTGGAAAGAGCCAGAGGCTTATAAGATTTCTCAAGAAATCACAGAAGAAGAAAAAGCACAATGTATATCAGAAACAGAAGCAGAAGAAATTGCGAAAGCATATTTAAAGAAAATTGGCTATACAGATGAAAGTATAGGCTCAATTGGATTATATAAAGAAAGTTTATCACAAGAAAATATATGGTCAATGGGATCAGAATTAGGGACTATCAGGATAGATGCCAATACTGGAAAGTTAAAGTCTGTAAGTATGCCAGTTAGAGAAGGTAGTATACCATATAATTATGGAATTAATAGAGAAGAAGCAAGAAGAGTGGCATATGAATTATTAGAAAAATACAAACCAATAGGTGATACAGGAGAATATGAATTAGTTAGCTTAAAAAGGAATGCAGGAAAAGATGAAGAGGCTTATATTTGGTATGCGGAATTTTATAAAAAGTATGGAGATTTATATAATGCATCAGAAAGAATAAAAGTTGGATGGATTCCTACAAGTAATATTTTATATTGTTTAGATATAGAGCAAAATACTTATGAAAATAATGAAGAAAAAATCAGTAAAGAGGAGGCTATCCAAATTGCAAAAGAGAAAGAAGAACAAATTGAGACTACTAGAGAAATACAAGGAATAAAAGCAGAAATTAGAATTAAACAAATGAATGAAGAAGTATATTTAAGAGAAAAATTAAAAGAAGACTATGGAAATATTATGCTAAACATGGAGAAGGTAGAAGATGGTGTGTACAGGTATAAAGAAGATGCGGTGTTTTATAAAACAGAAGAAAGAGTTAGAAAAGTATGGTGTGTTGTGATAACATATAATCCAGAAGAAAGTAGATATTTGCCAGCATTTACATATTATGTAGATAGTACAACTGGAGAAATTATAGGTGGAAGTGCGGGAGATGTCCTATTCTCTGAAGAAGAAGAGAAAAATGATGTAAATAATGTTATTCAAAAATAGAAAATAATTAAAAGATATAAGAAAAATAAAATAAATTAGTTTAAATGAATCCTAATTGTTAGATTAAAAAAATTTAATAAAAAGGATTCATTTTTATTGTATAGGAACTTATTGAGATTTATTGCATATACTTTATTATGGTTGAATTTTATAGGAGGAATAAAGAAAAATGGCATATTCAGATAGAGAATTGATTGCAAGAATTATTCAATGTGAGGCACGGAGGAGAAGGGGATAATGGAATGAAGGCAGTAGCAAGTATAATTTTAAATAGAGTAAATAGCACAGTAGGGGAATATGCAAGAATATCACAAGGTGGTAGTGTTAGAAATATTATTTTTCAACCAGGACAATTTGATTGTGCGACAGAGACACTGTTTAATCGATATAATCCTCAAAATATCTATAATATGAATCCAACAGAAGAACACTATTACATAGCAGATTGGGCATTAGCTGGAAATCGATTAAATGAAATTGGAGAATGCTTGTGGTATTTAAACCCGTTTAAACCTAGTTGTGATACTACTTTCCCAAGAAATGGATCAGGGACTTTTCATACAAGACTGGGAGAACACTGCTTTTATCGTCCAACAAGTCAATATGCAAGTACATAAGAGCTTTATAAAAAGTACTATAATAACATTATAGTTAATGAAAATATAAAAAATAAAAAGATAGCAAATTTATTATATTAGGAGGTTTAACATGGCAGATGAGAGACAAGACAAAAGAGAAAATAGAAATGTAACTGTTAATCAAGATTCACCAGAAATTTTAACAAATGCAATTTATACACCAGCTTTTTTACGAGAACAAATTGGAAAATTGATGAGAGTAGAGTTTTTGATAGGAACGAATAATTTAGTAGATAGAATTGGTATATTAGAGGATGTTGGAGCAAGCTATATTCTATTACGTTCCTTAGAAAGTGATACAATCACTTATTGTGATATTTATTCTATAAAATTTATTACGATATCTAATAGAAGAATTAATAACTTTATGAATGGAGGGTACTATAATTACTATTAATTATTTATAAATTAATTGATTTGAAAAGATTAGAAAAATATGTTAAAATATGCGTTATGCATACCAAAACGGTATGACGCATTAATTAATAAGGAGGTATAGATAATATGCGGAGAAAAAGAGTGGATGAATGTTTAAACATTCAAACGGTGTTATATAAAACACCAAATGTATTACTTTTGGGAATTAAAAATGAAGGAAATGACACAGCCTTTATAGTCGGTGAAGGTGTTTCCATGAGTGTAAATGAACAAAATGTTCCATACAGATGGGATCCGTATTTAACGATTCCAGATGGATATGACGCATTAGAAGGAGATGTTATAGGTATGTATTTTCCTTTTGAAAGTGCTGGTCTGGAACAAGCAGGTAGTGACTTGGCTATGTATGTCAATCAAAACATGCGAAAGTATAAAAGTATTGTCCTTATCGGTCATTCTAAAGCGGGTGTTTGTTTGGCAAATATGGCAAAATGGTTAAAACGGAAAACAGTCATGGGATTTGTGTCTGCACCTTTTTTAGGAACAAATATGACAGATGCTAAGAAAATCAGAGAGAAATTAACAAAGGCAGAATACATAATTTACAGGAAGTACTATAACCAACACAAGGTAGATTTGGATATTATGCCAAACTCAGATTTTCTGAAAAACGCTGACTTTTCTGGAGTAAAAGATCATATATGTATAAATGTGGTTTCAGAATGTATACATGTGTGGTCTTTGGCAGATATAGGTTGCAAATACCTTAATCACAGACTACAGTATAAGCATGGCGACGGAATTGTGAATGTTACCTCACAGGAATTTCTGACTTTTTTATACCCAGAAGTTCGAAAAATAAAACTCGATGCTTCACATGCCAACTCTTTGAAAAGGTTGTTTTCAAATAAGGAAAAGTATATTATCGAATAACACCTTGTGTGCCGGGACGGGGAAATTTTCTTGTCCTGGCACATTTTCTTTTAAAAAACTATTGACAAATTGAAAAAAATAGTGTAAAGTATATTAGCATTACATTTTAAAGGAGTCGTTATTTATGGAGAAAAATGTAGAAATCAGTATTTTATGTGATTTATATGGAAAATTATTAACTGAAAAACAATTTGAATTCATAAATGACTACTATAATAATGACTTGTCTTTATCAGAAATTGCAGAAAATAATGACATCACAAGACAAGCTGTTAGAGATATCATCAAAAAGGGGGAAAAGAAGCTTTTTGAATATGAAGAAAAGCTATTGTTTATGAAAAGGATGTTAAAGCAAGAAAAAAAGATTGAACAAGTTTTATCAGAATTAACAAAGATTCAAAAAGAATCTTCAGATGAGCAAGTAGCTGTTGTATTAGAACATATAAAAAAAGAATTAAATTGTTTAGTTTAAACATATGAATAAAAAATGAATGGAGTTGAAAAATATGGCTTTTGAAGGATTATCTTCTAGATTACAAGAAATTACAAGAAAAATCAGAGGAAAAGCAAGAATTACAGAATCAGACTTAAAAGAAATGCTAAGAGAAGTAAAACTTGCGTTATTAGAAGCTGATGTTAACTATAAAATCGTAAAAGAATTTATTGCGACTATTCAAGAAAAAGCCTTAGGTCAAGATGTTCTAAAATCTTTAACTCCAGGACAACAAGTTGTAAAAATTGTAAAAGATGAATTAGTAGAACTACTAGGTGGACAAACAAGTCAAATTAATTTTACACCAAATCCACCAACGATTATCATGTTAGTAGGTCTTCAAGGTTCAGGTAAAACCACAACAGCAGGAAAATTGGCAAATATACTTAGAAAACAAGGTAAAAAACCTTTATTGGTTGCTTGTGATGTATATAGACCAGCTGCTATCAAACAATTACAAATTGTTGGTGCACAGTTAAACATACCTGTTTTTGCAAATGAAAACTCAAAAGATGTTGTGCATATTGCAAGACAAGCATTATCTGTTGCGATGTCAAAACTAAATGATGTAGTAATCTTAGATACAGCAGGTAGACTACATATTGATGAAGAATTAATGCAAGAACTAAAGAATTTAAAAGCAAATATTAAACCTCATGAAATATTACTTGTTGTAGACAGTATGACAGGTCAAGATGCGGTAAATGTTGCACAAAGCTTTAGTGATAATGTTGGAATTGATGGAATTATCCTTACAAAGCTTGATGGTGATACCAGAGGTGGTGCAGCACTTTCTGTTAAAAAAGTAACAGGAAAGCCAATTAAATTTGCAGCAACTGGAGAAAAACTAAGTGACATCGAAGTATTCCATCCAGATAGAATGGCTCAAAGAATTTTAGGAATGGGAGACATTCTAGCAGTTATTGAAAAGGCTGAAGAATCATTTGATATGGAACAAGCTGAACAGCTTGAAAAGCAAATGAAGAAAAAAGAATGGGATTTAGATGATTATTTAACACAAATTAGACAAGTAAAGAAAATGGGTTCATTTTCATCATTATTAAAACTAATACCAGGATTTAGTCAGATAAAAGATTTAAAAGTAGATGATAAGGAATTTGTTAAAATTGAAGCAATTATTTGTTCAATGACAAAAGAGGAAAAACGAAATACAAAATTATTAAATGCAAGTAGAAGACAAAGAATTGCAAAACGGAAGTGGAACAACTGTACAAGATATTAACAAATTCATCAAATCTTTTGAAATGACACAAAAAATGATGAAACAGATGAAAAACAACAAAGGTGGTATGAAGAAACTATTAAGTGGAATTGATGAAAACACATTAAAGAATTTTAAATTTTAAGTTGTTATTAAATTTTTAAATTTATATAAATATTCAAAAATTTTCAGGAGGTGAACCAAAAATGGTAAAAATAAGATTACAAAGACAAGGAAAGAAAAAAGCTCCATTCTATCACATTGTAGTTGCTGATTCAAGAGCTTCAAGAGATGGAAAAATTATAGAGCAAATAGGAACATATGATCCAATGACAGATCCAGCAACAATCGTATTAGACAAAGAAAAAGTTGAAAAATGGATTAAAAATGGTGCAAAACCAACAGATACAGTTAAAGCTTTAATTGAAAAAGCTAACTAGTCAAATAATTTCTTTGGACAATAAAGAAGAACAAGTTTAGTTGGAGGAAATTATGGAAGAATTTTTAAGAATTATCATTTCAAATTTAGTAGAGAATAAAGATGCTATCGAAATCAATACGATAGATAAAGGAAAATCTGTTACATTTGAAGTAAAAGTAGCCCAAGAAGACATGGGAAAAGTAATAGGAAAGCAAGGTAGAATTGCACAATCTATTAGAAATGTTATGAAGGCTGTTGCAAATAAAGAACATAAAAAAGCATCAGTAGAATTTTTAGGATAATAGGAGTAACCAATATGTTACCAAATCTAGAAATTGGTCAAATCGTCAATACATTTGGGATAAAAGGAATGGTGAAAGTCAAACCATTTACAGATGATATTAGAAGATTTGATGAATTAAAAACAGTATATGTTGAAAAAAACAGTAATCAAACAGAATATGAAATTGAAGAAGTAAAATATCATAAAGATATGGTATTAATAAAATTCAAAGGTATAGACAAAGTAGAACAAGCAGAAATGCTTCGAAATAGTTATCTAACAGTTTCTAGAGATTCAGTAGAAAAGCTAGAAGAAGGAAGATATTATATCGTAGATTTACTTGGACTAGAAGTTTATACAGATGAACAAACTTTATTAGGAACTTTAGAAGACATATTCAATACTGGTAGTAATGACATATATGTTGTAAAAGATAAACAAGGAAAACAAATTCTTTTACCAGCCATACAGGATGTAATTAAACAAATTGATATAGAAAATAAGAAAATCATTGTACACTTACTTCCTGGGTTAATATAAAAGGAGCATTTTATGAAATTTGATGTTTTAACACTATTTCCAGAAATGTTTGAAATATTAAATCAAAGTATTATTGGAAAAGCAATTGAAAAAGACATAATTGATATTAATTTAATTAATATTAGAGATTTTTCAAAAGATAAACATAAAAAAGTAGATGATACACCTTATGGTGGTGGTGCTGGAATGGTAATGAAACCAGATGTAGTATATGATGCATATCAATCTGTAACAGATAAAGATGCAAAAGTTATCTATATGTCACCACAAGGAAAACCATTAAATCAAAAGAAGGTAGAAGAATTATCAAAAGAAAACCATTTAATTATACTTTGTGGACATTATGAAGGAATTGACCAAAGGGTATTGGATAAAATTGTAGATGAAGAAATATCTATAGGAGACTATGTATTAACAGGTGGAGAAATCCCAGCAATGGTGTTAATAGATAGTGTTAGTAGATATGTAGAAGGCGTTTTAAAAGAAGATTCTATAAAAGAAGAAAGCTTTTCAAATGGACTTCTAGAATATCCACAATATACAAGACCAGAGGTTTTTGAAGGAATGAAAGTTCCAGAAGTATTACTTTCAGGTCACCACGAAAATATAGAAAAATGGAGAAAAGAAAAATCTTTAGAAATAACAAAGAAAAAAAGACCAGAGTTATTAAAATAAATTAATTTTAGCAAGGGTCATCATATATTCACAAGGGTAAGGGACATATCTTGTCCTAATAGAAATACCCGAGAGAAAGATGTGTCCCTTGACATTAAGAAAAGGAGGAAATTCTAAAATGGATATTATAAAATCAATTGAACATGAACAATTGAAAAATAAGATACCAGAATTAAAAGTTGGTAATACAGTAAGAGTACACGTAAGAATAAAAGAAGGAAACAAAGAAAGAATCCAAGTTTTTGAAGGAATTATTATAAAAGTACAAGGTGGAGGAGTGAACCAAACATTTACAGTAAGAAAAAATTCTTATGGTGTAGGTGTTGAAAAAACATTCTTAGTACACTCTCCATTAGTTGAAAAAGTAGAATTAGTAAGGGTAGGTAAAGCAAGAAGAGCAAAATTATACTACCTAAGAGATAGAGTAGGTAAAGCTGCTAAGACTAAAGAACAAGTTGGAGCAAGAATTGAAAATAGAGAAATTACTATTAAAGAAGATTTAGTAGAAGAACCAGCAGTAGAGGAAGCTCCAGAAGAAGCACCAGCTGTTGAAACAGAAAACGTAGCTGTTCAAGAAACAGTTGATACAGTTTCTGAAGAAGTTGTTGAAGAGGTTAAAGAAGTAGAAGAATCTAAAAAAGAAGAAAAAGCTGAAAAAGTTGAAGAAACTAAAGCTGAAGAACCAGCTAAAAAAGAAGAAGTAAAAGAAGATTCTAAAAAAGCATAATATGAAAGATAATAAAGAGTTGTATATTGAGATATTTATTTCAGATATAACTCTTTTTTATTGGATACTGGAGTGATTAACCAAATATGAAATTTATTTAAATTTCTTGTTTTTTATTTTTTGCTATGATAAAATTTTTTTGAAATAAGCTTATTTAAATATAAATAGAACTAAAATAACTTATAAAGTTAAAAGGGGAAGATTTAATGAAAATAGAATATGAAAGGCATACAAATTCAACAAGTTTTATGATTATATGTGGTATTACTTTAATAGTATTAATTATATTTGAAATAATAAATTATATAGTCATTGGATTTAATATAAGTTTTGTAGTTTTAGTATGCTTGAATATATTAATGATAGCAGTACTTGTATCAGCGATATATGATAAAAAAACGATTACTATAGAGAAAATAAAAAATAAAGGAAGAAAAATAAAAGCACATATTATTGAAACAGGAACTATTAACAAAAGTAGGCAAATGGGGATTTATTACTATTTAGGTATTCGTTACAATGGAAAAAATATGAGAATCTATGTGAAAAATAATAAAACCTTTAAAATATTAAATTTATTATTAAAACCATATCCTATTGATAAAAAAATTGAAATACCAGTAGATATGTATATATATAAAGGTAATCGATATGTAGATATAGAAAATATAAATCTTACAAAAATTGAAGGTTATAATGAAGCTGAAAAAATAGTGAAAGAAATAAAAAATGAATTTTATTAAAATAAGAAAGAGGGAATATCCTCTTTTTTTGCTTATAATAGTTTGGCTTTTTGTATATACAAAAAATAATTTCTTAGAGTTAGATACTCCAAGAAATTTTTTCATAAAAATAATATCAATAAATGATGATAATGTCAATAAAAAACAAATAAATTTATAAAACTAAAATTATAAGTAGAAGAGTAGAATAGATTTCTAAAAATCCATATTTTCTAATATATTGCTCGCTTTATATTTTCTTAGAATATCTAACTAAAAGGAGAATATAAAGGAGGATAAATAAGTGAAAACAAAAGAATTAAAAGGAGACAGAGGAATTACATTATTGGCATTAGCTATTACAATTATTATCTTATTAATTTTAGCGGGAATTACGATAAGTGCGATAACAGGAGATAACGGATTAATAAGAAATGCAGGAAATGCAAAAGAAGAGAGCGAAATAGATAATGAAAAAGAAATTGTAGATACATGTACAGTACAAGCCATGGGAGAAAATAAATATGGAAATATAACAAAGGAAGATTTACAAAATGAATTAGATAATTACACTGGTGAAGGAATAACAGAAGTATTATATGATGGAGAAGATACTTTATATGTTTATTTTACAGAAACAAAACGATATTATACAGTAGATATAGATGGAATAGTAAATGGACCAGTAACAGCTGATAGAGCAGAAGATAACTATCCAGGAGATATTACAAAAGATGAAAATGGAAATGAATTATCAGGTGATACAGAAGATGATGCATATCAAATAAATTGTATAGAAGATTTATGTGCGCTTTCTAATTATTGTAATAATGGTGATAATACATGGAGTAACAATACTTTTAGTGGAAAATATATTGTACTTACAAAAAATCTTGATTTTAAATCAGATTTATCTTATATCAATGGTCAAATTGGCGCAAAAGGAAATATACCAAGTTGTAATTCTATAGAAGAACTGAAAGAACTATTAACGACAGGAGAAGGGTTTTGTCCAATTGGAATAGAAAATAACACATTTAGAGGACATTTTAATGGTGATTATTATACTCTATCCAATTTATATATGAATAGTGATAAGAATGCAGGAGTATTTGGAGCGTGTTGGAATGCAGAGATTAAAAATATACTAGTAAAAGGAGAAATGAATGTTAGAAATGATTTATCAAGTTCACTTGTTCAGGCTGGAGGAATTACTGGTTGGAGTAGAGGGTGTACTTTTATAAATTGCATTAATTATGCTAATATAAAAGGAGTAAGCTCTGCAAGAATGGGAGGAATTTCAGGAGTTGAATATAATGATGGTAGTCAGTTTATAAATTGTGCTAATTATGGAACAATTACAGGTGGAAGTAATGGAGCAGGAATTCTTGGATGGGATTGGAGTATGAATTCTAAAATATATAATTCTGTTAATGCAAATGTAGCACCAAATGGCATTGTTGCTTGTGGATATGCAAATACATATACAGAATTAGTAAATACAATTATTTATGGAAAATGTAATTCTTCAATAGAAAAAGGGATTACGAAAATTAATCATTGTTTCTATTTGATTGAAAATATAACTTCATCAAACAATGAATTGATTGTAGGATATAATGAAACAAAAATGAAATCAGAAGAATTTGTTGAGGAGTTAAATACATTTATTGAAACAGGTGGAAATGGAGATAATATTGATACAACAGGTTGGGCTAAATGGGTATATCATGAAAGTGATTTTCCAACATTAGATATAAAAACAACTTGGGATGGTACAAAATGGAAGACAGTAGAATAAAAAAATGTAAAAATGAAATATTTTTATATAAAAAATAGAAAAATTTCTTAGAGTAATTTACTCTAAGAAATTTTCTTATAAAGATAATATCAATAAAATATTGAACTGTCAATAAAAATAAAAGAAAAAATAGAAATGAAATAACAACAATAATAATAATAACCGCTTAAGAAAAATCCATTTATTCTGCAACTTTTGCACTTCTTTTACTTCTTACAGTAAATTACTTTAAGAGAAAAAGGAGGAAAAAGTGAGAACAAAAGAAATTAAAGGAAACAAAGGAATTACATTATTAGTATTAGTAATTACGATTATCATCCTATTAATTTTAGCAGGAATTACCATAAATGCCATAACAGGAAATAATGGAATTATAGGAAATGCTGGTAAAGCAAAAGAAGAAACAGAGATTGCAGATGAAAAACAGATTATAGAGAAAGCAACAATACAGGCAATGGGAAATAACAAATATGGAAATATAGAAGAAAGTGAATTACAAAGTGAATTGAATAAAGAAACAGATGAAGGAAAAACAGAAGTAACAGATATGGGGGAGAATTTTGAGGTTATATTTAATGAAAGTAATCGATATTATACAGTAGACAAAGATGGAAATGTAAAAGGTGCGTATGATATTATAAAAGACAAATACCCAGGAGATATAACTGTTGGAAAGGATGGAGAAACATTAGATGGGAATACTGAGAAAACAGCCTATCAGATATGGAATATAGAGGACTTAGTGGCTTTTTCAGAAGATATAAATAGTGGAAAAACTTATGAAAATAAGTATATATGTTTAATGCAGGATTTGGACTTTTTGTCTAAAACATCATATAATGATTGGAAAACAAAAGAATATGATGTTTATTTAGGTGGAGATGGGAATACAGAAATAAGAGAACAACTTTCTAGTAATGGAAAAGGCTTTAAAACAATAGGAAATAATACGGCTCTGTTTAGAGGAGAATTTAATGGAGATGAAAATATTATAAAAAATATATGCATTAACAATGTTGGATTTTTTGGAAGTATATCGAATGCTACTATAAAAAATGTTACAATACAAGGAGAGGTGTACTCAGAAGCAAATGCAGGAGGAATTGTACAGACAGCATATTCATCATACATATATAATTGTTGTAATCAATTAACTATAACACGGTCAAGCTGTTGGTGGAATATGTGAATATGCAAGAAACTGTTATTTTATAAATTGTGCGAATTTAGCGAATCTTACAGGAAAATGGCAAAGCGGTGCAGGTGGAATTGTAGGAGAATCTAGGGGAGATTATAACAACTATATATATAATTCATATAATATTGGAGATATAGAATTAGTAAATGGAACATCTTATGCATCAACAGGTGGAATTGTAGGATACAATGAAGCAAATTTAGTAATAGAGAATTGTTATAATACAGGAATTCTAAAATCATCTAGAAATACAGGTGCTATTGTAGGAAATGGTAGTGAAATATTAAAAAATTGTTTTTACTTAGATAATTTACAAGAAGGATATGGGAATATAATAGAAAATAATGCGATTCTTATAAATGAACAACAATTAAGAGGTAATGAAAATATAAACGGAAAGTTTTTAGTAGACATTTTGAATGAATATGTAGAAACAAATAATAAAGTTAATGATATTGAATTAGCAAGATGGAAAAGTACAGGTGAATATCTTATATTTGAATAAGATTAACATAGTAAATTTTCAAAAACAAAAGTAAGATGAATAATTCATCTTACTTTTAAAATGTGTTCTTATATATTTTGAACATAAAAATGTCCAAAAAGAAACGTCCCAAATTGTCCCAAATTGTCCCCAATTGCCCCAAATTGTTATTAATCAAACATATCTTCCATAGCATACATGCCAGGTTGTTGATTTACAATAAATTCAGCAGCTCTTAAGGCACCTTCTGCAAATACATTTCTAGAATAGCTGGTATGTTTAATCTCGAAAGTTTCAAAATTACCAATAAATTGAACAGAATGTTCTCCAACAATATTTCCACCTCTGATAGAAGACATACCAATTTCATTTTTATCTCTTTTTTCATGTTTATCATGTCTGTTATATTCACAATGAAGCGTATTTCCTAAAGATTCATTAATACTATCTGCTAACATTTGAGCAGTACCGCTTGGACTATCTACTTTTCTGTTATGATGTGCTTCAATAATTTCAATATCTGTGTTTTTTAAAAGTGGTGCTAACCAAGAAACAATTTTTTTCATAAGCATAATGTCAAAAGACATATTGGCAGATTTAAAGATAGGAATTGTTTTACTTGCTTCTTCAATTATTTTTGTTTCTTCATCTGTAAATCCAGTTGTGGCAATAACCATTGGTATTTTATTTGTTTTTGCATAATTTAATATATTTAGTGTTGCAACAGGAAGTGAAAAGTCGATGATGACATCTGGTTTTACATTAATATTTTCTATTTCTGTAAAAATTGGGAATTTAGAATCAGAATAACTTACTTTGTCAAATCCGCCAATAACTTGCATGTTTTCATTTTCTTCTACTAAATTACATACTACATTTCCCATTTTTCCATTACAACCATTTACAAATACGTTTAACATTTGATAC
>CALXLP010000017.1 GCA_944389225.1 uncultured Clostridia bacterium
GGCCGTTCAACCTCTCAGTCCGGCTACTGATCGTCGCCTTGGTAGGCCGTTACCCCACCAACTAGCTAATCAGACGCAAGCCCATCTGTTAGCGGATTGCTCCTTTCCCACTGTGAGGATGTCCTCACTATGGCATATGCGGTATTAGCAGTCATTTCTAACTGTTGTTCCCCTCTAACAGGCAGGTTGCTTACGTGTTACTCACCAGTCCGCCACTAACCGCTCCAATAGTAAACTAATGGTTAAGTCCGTTCGACTTGCATGTCTTATGTGCGCCGCCAGCGTTTATCCTGAGCCAGGATCAAACTCTCTTGTTTTTGGTATCTATATTTTCGATCTTTCAATCTTTATATAAATCAAACTAAAGTGTTTTTTCAAGCTCTTTAAACTTCTTTCTTTTTTGGCTAAAAAACTTTTAAAAAATTTACTTGTTCGGTACTCTATTTCTTTCGAAATATTTTCCGCTTCGGTTTATTCTCTAAAGGATTTTATTGTTTACTTTTCAATGTACTTTTCTCTGTTCCTCTTGCGGAACGAGTTGCATTATACTATACCTTGTTTTGTTTGTCAAGACTTTTTTTGACATTTTTTTATTTTTTTATTTGGGCAAAATAAAAAACTAGTAACACTCTTTTCTTGTCTTATTCTATTATGTATTATTATTACTAATTCTCTTGTTAATTTTTATTATTTTGTCTGTTGCAAGGTACTTATTTATAATAGCATTTTTATTTTTTTATGTCAATACTTTTTTTCGATTTTTTTTATGTTTTTTTGTGGAAAGTTTTGACATAAAATCTACAACCTGATTTGTAGTAAAATTATATTAACATCTTTCTGCTTTCATGTCAATACATTTTTTTAATATTTTTAAATTTTTTAGTTTTTTTAATTCTTGTTGCGATTCTGTATTTAACTCCTAGAAGATACATATATTATATTTTAAGCGAATTTCGTGGGGACCGACACACTACATACAGTTATTAAATCAGTGACAGTCCCGTGGGAACTGATTTAGTTACTGTATGTAAAGTGTTGGGATAGCAAAAAATATAATATATGTATCTTCTAGATATATGTATCTTCTAGGAATTAAATACTAAATGGTAATAAACTCTTAAACAACCTTCCTTATATAATAGTAGAAAAAAGTACCAATAGCAATAATGCTTTGGCACTTCTATTTAATTATTTATTTCCATATAATCTTTCTAATACAATAATAAACATTGCATGACTCCATCCTAAACCAATTACCCAATTTGGTTTTAATGTGTTATTATCAACTTGTTCTCCTATAAAATAATGTTTACCAACTGTCTTTACAACAAAATCAAATGTTTCTTTAGCCTTTTGTTTTTCTCCTGCATCTAAATAATACAATGTCATCCACAAATTTGATATTGGCCATGGATTTCCATTCATATAATGATCTTGTTCAAATCTTTGGTATCCTCCTGTATAAGTTCGTATACTCAAGTTCATTTTTTCAATTGTATTTACAATCTTTCTTTCTTTTGGTTCAAATACATGGAATGGTTCTACTGCACCTAACATACTAATATCCATTTTCTTATCTTCTGTATTTCTTAAATAAGAATTCGTTTCCTTATCATACATCTTCTCATTGATAAAGTTTTTAATTTCTGTTTGTAGATATTGTAATTCTTTTTCTGATTTTAATATTTTTTCTTCTTTTAAACGATTATTATCAAAATCAGAAACATTTTTATCTAATACTCTATACATTTTCATAATGCAATCAAAGGCAGCATAAATACTTGATAAAGAATATAGATGAATTCCTTCATGCATTTCCCAAATATCATAACTAACATGTATCTTATCTTTATTAGAATAAAAACTGTTTTCGATTTCTTCTTTTACAATATCACCATTTAAATCTTTTATTTCAAGCCATTGTTTTACATATTTCTTTAAAAACTCTATTGCTTTTTCACACATTTTCAAATTGTCTTTTAAGAATTTCTCAGATTTCGTGTATTGATAATGTTCATACACTCCATATACAACACTTGCAGTTTCATCTATTTGATATCCCCAACAAGGTGCTAATTTTCCATCTGTGTAAAATCTTTGTTCCCACATTCCATTTTTGCTTTGTGTCATTTTGCAAAAATTCTTATAAAACTTTTCTGTTTCTTTTTGCATATTTAATATATCCATTGCTCTTGTAATAAATACAGCATCTCTTGGCCAACAATAAGCATATCTTCCACAATGATTAAAATATTCATCCACTTCTGGTGATGCAATAATTCCACCAGTTTCTTGATTTGTTAATAATGGGAATAATAAAATCGTACGTTTATAAATTTCAAATATTTTTTCTTCATAACTGTTTTGTGGTTCTTTTAAGTTTAGTCCATTATGTGCTTTCAAATATTTTCTCCAATAGCTTCTTGTAGCAACACATTCTTTATTTAAATCTTTTCTTCTAATTCTATCTATCTCATCTTCTATTGCAGATACATTTTTATTTTCATCTACCATAACACAAATTTCAATTGTTTTCTTCTCATTAGGATGAATAAGACCTATTTCATAACTAATGCTTGAATCTTTAGACATACCAATATAATCTTTATCATATATTTCTGTTCGTTTAATTGTTTCTTTGCTTCCATGAATCTGATGTTTATTAATTTTATAATCTTTAGCAAATGTAGAAACAACGAAGTCATGTGCATATTGAAACATTCCATTATCAATCACTTTACAACTAACATGATTATTTTCATCTGACAATAATTCTGCATGTATAAAGAATTCGATATCTAAATCTATTTTACTTTCATTAATAAATGTATATTTTCTTAATAACACATTATCTTCTTTTATTAATGCACAATCTGTTTGAAGAATTGTTAAATTAAAATACGTATTTGTGATTTCTGTATTTAAAACATTTGTGTCTGTATCATAATATTGTTTATATACATTATTAATATCATCATGTAAATAGATTAAGTCAGAATTATTTACCTTTACACCTGTATGAAAAAAGCTGATATATTGTCTATTTTCTCTTGAAGGAAAATAAAGTCTTTGTAATTCTCCTTTTGAAGTATATGTTACAAGCATCTTTTTATTTCCTATGATTGCTTCATTAAAATACTTATTTTCCATTTTTATTTTCTCCTTTATTTTTAACTTATCCTTCTATAACATTTAAAATTTGTTTTTCCAAATCTTTAATTTTTTCATTAATTCTAAAGATATCTTCATCTCTTAAATTATCATCTTGTAAATCTTGGTTGACATACACTTCCATATCCTTCAATTCTTCTTTTAATTTTCCTAATCTTTGTAGAACTTCTGATTTAATTGTTTTATTGACTCTTCTTTCTATCTTATGTGTCATAACAATTTCGTCATTTAATTCATATGTTTCTCCAAATTCAGGGATGGTGACACCTATTTTTGTTTCTTCTTCTATCTTGTCTGCTAATACATCTTGTGATTCTGGTTCTCCATGCACCAAAAAGATATGTTTTGGCTTCTTAATATAAGAATAGATACTATTCATTAATAACTCTTGATCAGCATGACCAGAATAGCCTTCTATATATTCTATTCTTGCATTTACTGCAATTTCTTCTCCAAATATCTTAACTGTTTTTGCTCCATTGACAATATTATATCCTAATGTTCCTGGTGCTTGGTATCCAACAAAAAGAATTGTACTTTTTGGATTCCATAGATTATGTTTTAAATGATGTTTAATTCTTCCCACTTCACACATACCACTTGCTGATATAATGATACTTGGTGTTTGATCTTCATTTAATGCTTTAGATTCATCTGCTGTTTTTGTAAATTTCAATCCTGGAAATTCTAGTGGATTATCTCCTCTCATAATTTCTTCCTTGGTTTCTTCATCAAATAATTCTGTATTTTCTCTAAACACTTCTGTTGCAGATATTGCTAAAGGACTATCTACATATACTGGTGCTTTCATAATCGTTTTATATTTTCTTCTAAATTCTTCGTCATCACCATGTTCATCTTTTAATTTATTAATTTCATATAAAATTTCTTGTGTTCTACCAACCGCAAAAGAAGGAATAACAACCGTGCCCCCATTGTCTAATGTTTCTGATACAACATCTAAGAAAATTTGTGCTTTTTCATCATTTCTCATATGAAGTCTACTTCCATAAGTAGATTCCATAACCAAAAAGTCTGTATCTTCTATCATCGTTGGAGGACTTAATAATGGAATATCATTATTTCCAATATCTCCTGTAAAAACTGTTTTGGTTACTTTTTCTCCTTCTTTAACCCATACTTCTATAATACTAGAACCTAGCATATGTCCTGCATCATTAAATCTTACATGAATCTCTGGCGTTATTTCAATAATTTGATCATATTGAACAGGTTCAAATATTTCCAAACATCTGACAGCATCTTCTGCAGTATAAATTGGTTCTATTGGTTCTTCACCTTTTCTTTTTCTTTTTTTATTTTTCCACTCTACTTCTGTTTCTTGTATATGTCCACTATCTGGCAACATCAATGCACATAAATCACATGTTGCCTTATGTGCATACACTTTATTTCTAAAACCTTCATTATATAATTTTGGTATTCTTCCTGAATGATCTATATGCGCATGTGTTAAAAGCATAAAATCTATTTCCGAAGGATTATATTCAAATTCTTGACTATTTTCCATTTCTTGTTCTGCTTTTCCTTGCCACATTCCACAATCTACTAAAAATTTCTTTCCTGCACCTTCTACCAAAAAGTTTGAACCAGTTACTGTTCTTGTTGCTCCCAAAAATGTAATTTTCATAAAACGCCTCCCTTAAATAAACACTTTTATTTTTTTATTTACTTTTATTTCTAAATCTTTTTTGTTAATGTTTCCAAAATCTTTTAGTTCTATTTTTTCTTCAAAGATTTCGTCATCAAATAATTGAAGATACATTTTATCTTTTTCTTTTATTAGCTTTATATATACATCTTCTAATGTAAGCATTCTAATTGTAAATATGTTTTTTAATATTTCTTCATCTATTTCTTTATTTTTTGAAGTTACAGTTATAATTTTTAACTCTTGTGCTTTGTCTAGCAATATCCTTCTTGTTTCCTTTAATTCTTCCTGTATTTCTTTTTCTTCACTTACATCGATTTCAGATGTAAAAGGTAATAGATGATAATATCTAAATTGATATATACAATCTATCATCTCTGATTTTCCACTAATCTCTTTAATTTTTAATTGATAACAATTCAAAAAGACTTTTTGTAATTTAATCAATGTTTTTTCTATTTCTTTTTCCAAATTCTTGACTTCTACTAATTTTAGAAATGTATATTTTTGTTCCATTTCTCTCTTATAAGAAACAAACTTCTTTGGATTTAATAATGCATTTAATTTTTCTAATTCATCTAAATTTTCATTTCGTTCTTCTTGCATTAATTTTGATAAAATTCTTACACTGAATATTTTTTTCTTTAGTGGTAAATTTTCATTTCGTTTAATATATTCTTTTTGTAACAATGTCTTGTCACTAACTGTTTCATCAATTAATTTTATTTCTTGTGCCAATTTTCTTTTTTGTTTTGTAATCATTTCAATATATTTTTCTTTGTCGGAAATTTTCTTTAAAGTTTCTTCAACTTCTATTTTTTCTTTTTCATATTTTTCTTTCTTATTTGGATTATATTTTAATTCCAATAAGACAGATAATTTTTCTATTACTTTTACTATATCTTTTTGATTTTTTGTCCCATACTTTTCTTCTAATCTGCTTTTTAATATTTCCATATAGTCAATAATAAATTCTTTGTTTTTTATCCATTTTTCTAAAAATTCTTGTCCTAACAATATTCTCAAATTTTGATAAATGATATTATATGCTATGCTTTCTATTTCATTATGAATTGTCGTCCATGAATAGCCATTAAAATCTCTTAATGGTTCTACTATTTCAATATTGTTTCCTACATTGATGACATTTGATAATGTTTCCCAGATAATTGGATAGTCTTTTTTTATAATTTCATCATGTTTACTAATCTTTGCGATACAATATAATAATTTTCTTTCAATTGGATAACAAATAATTCTTTTATTTTCTTTATCCACTAAAAACGTTTTGTCTCCTAAAATATCTGCTTCTTTAGAATTCATTTTACATATAGTGATATTGTCACAATTTTCTTGTATCATATTAATAAATTGTTTAATATATTCTTCTTTTGTCATGACATTTCGTTTTATTTTTTCATAATCTTTATAAGAAGCTTCTATTTTATACAATATACTAAGAAGAAGATTTTTAGCTGTTTCATCAAAAGTCTTTTTTTCTAGTATCATTTCAAGTTCATTGTTATAATCTTTTTTCACAATTTTATTTAAGAACTTTTCTTTTTTCTTTTGCATAATCTTCTCCTTTCTTTAGTTTATTGTGTAGCTACATCATTTTCCTTTGTCCCCATTTTCAATTCATTTAATTTTTCTAAAGTCATCAATACTTCTCTAGGTTTACTTCCTTGATATCCAGAAATAACACCTCTTTCTTCCATTTGGTCAATAATTCTTCCTGCTCTTGCATATCCCACTTTAAATCTTCTTTGGATAAAAGATGTTGATGCTTGTCCTGTTTCTACTACTGTTTGAATAGCATCCATTAAAAATGGATCCGTATCATCATCTGCTGTTTGTTCTTGTGCCAATTCTTTATCTGACTTATTATTATTTTCTATACTTTCTAGGATATCTTCACTATAAGTTGCTGTTCCATTTGATTTTACAAAATCAACAATTTTTTCTACTTCTTCATCTGATACAAAGGCACCTTGTACTCTTGATGGTTTTGGTGCACCTGATGGGAAGAATAACATATCTCCTTTTCCTAACAATTTTTCTGCTCCAACTGTATCCAATATGGTTCTTGAATCCACCTGTGAAGATACTGCAAATGCAATTCTTGATGGAATATTGGCTTTGATTAATCCTGTAATAACATCTACAGATGGTCTTTGTGTTGCTATTACTAAATGCATTCCTGCTGCTCTTGCTTTTTGTGCTAATCTACAAATCGCTTCTTCTACATCTTTTGCTGCAACCATCATTAAATCAGCCAACTCATCTACAATAATCACAATTTGAGGAAGTTTTCCTATTCCACCTTCTTTTTCAATCGCTTTATTATATCCTTTTAAATCTCTTACACCTTTGCCTGCAAATTTGTTATATCGATCATCCATTTCTTGAACAGCCCAAGCTAATGCACCTGCTGCCTTTTTAGGATCTGTTACAACTGGTATTAATAAATGTGGTATTCCATTATATACAGATAATTCTACAACCTTTGGATCCACCATTACCAATTTTACCTCACTTGGTTTAGCATTATATATAATACTAGTAATAATCGTATTAATACACACACTCTTACCAGAACCTGTTGAACCAGCAATTAGAACATGAGGCATTTTTGCGATGTCTGCTAATTGTGTATTTCCTGCCACATCTTTTCCTAATGCAATCGTTAGTTTAGATTTATTTTCTTGGAATTCCTTACTTTCTAATACTTCTCTTAAATGAACTGTTTCCTTTTCTTTATTTGGTACTTCTATACCAACTGCTTGTTTTCCTGGTATTGGTGCTTCTATTCTTATCGTTTCAGCTGCTAAATTTAAAGCAATATCATCTGCTAAATTTGCAATTTTACTAACACGGACACCTTCTGCTGGTTTTAATTCATATCTTGTAATGGCTGGACCAACAGAAACATTTTCTACTTTTGCAGATACACCAAAACTATATAATGTTTTTTGCAATTTTGTTGCTGTATCTGTTAAAGCTTTCGCACCACCCTTTAGTGTTTTTGCTTTTCCTTTACTTAATAATTCAATTGGAGGATATTCATAATGCTCATCTTCCACAACCATAGCATGTTCCAATTGAAGAACTTCTCTTTTTTTATCTTCTTTCTTTTCTTCTTCTTGTTTAAATAAGTTATTTTCAATAACATCTGGCTGCATTTCTTTTTTACTATCTCTTGTTAATGGTTCTAAATCATCATTTGAATGATCATATTTTTTTAATCCTCTTGTATTTTCTGTTTCATCTAATATTCTACCACCAAAATTAATTTTTATTTGGTTATCCATTAGTTCTTTATCTTTTTCTGCTTTTGCATTAGCAATCTTCTCTGCTTTTATTCTAGCTCTTTCTGCCATTCTTTCTTCACGTTCTCTTTTTCTTCTTTCTTGTGCAGTTTCTTTAATTTCTTCTCTATTTCTTTCTTCTTTTTCTTCTAATCTTTCTTCTCTCTTGTCTTCAATTTTTTCTACAAACATATTAATCAAATCAGACATATTAATTCCAAAAGTAAATACTAAGAATACAACCGCTATACCTACACAAAGAATAACTGCTCCGATGTCTCCTAATAATTTAGCAAGAGGAACGGCTGCAACAGCTCCTATTGCTCCTCCACCTTTACTTTGTTCTCCTAAATAGTAAGCATCTTTTACAACTTCTGATAACTCTTTACCAGATTGTAACTCCCCACTAGAAATTTGAACTACACTAAATAATACTGATAAACTCACAATAAAAATTGCATATTGGATTAATTTTGAAGTTAATGTATCTCTTCCATCTGTTGCCAATTTAATTCCAATTGCAAAACCACCAATAGGAAGTACATATTGCATAATACCAAACATACCTCCTAATATTTCATTCAATTTTACACCAACCACTCCAGATTTTGTATATATTAAAACAGCTAGTAAAATACTTAGCATAATTATGCTAACAACTGCTAAATCTAATTTAGAAGCTGTTTTTTTGCTTTTTTTATATCTTCTTTTTTTCGCCATTTCTATCATCCCTTCTCGTTATGCAATTTTTTCTGTGCAATGTAACTTTCATTGTGTTAAAAAACAATTTTTTTAACACAATGAAAGTCAGAAATCAAAAGTCTTAATTTCTCTTTGACTTCTGAATCTGACTTCTGATTACTATTTTAATTCTTTTCTACTATTTTGTATTGTTTTTATGGTATCTTGCAATGAAATTTCCATTAATTTTAATGCTTCTGACATATTCGTTTCAAGTTTTTCTAAAGTTTCTTTCATTATATCTTCTGTATTTCCTAATAGACTGTCCGCATATTCCTTTGTTCCTTTTGAAATTTCTCTTGACATTTCATTTGCTGTTTCGATAATTTCTGTTTTTTGATCATATGCTTTTCTTGTAATTTCATGTTCATCAATCATTGCAATAATTCTATTTTCAGCCTCTTTTACTATGCCATCTGCCTCTTTTTGTGCTTCTGCCAATATTCTTTGTCTTTCTTCTTTTATCCATTTTGCTTGTTTTAATTCATCTGGTAATTTTAAACGAATTTCTTTTATCAAATCTAATATTTCTTCTTTATCCACAACACTTTTTGAAGAAAAAGGTAAATTCCTACTTCTTTCTAATAAATCCTCTAATGTTTCTAATAATGTAAAAATTTCCATGGTTTTGCCCCTTTCTACTATTATATCCTTTTTAAGAATATAAGATATGCTCGTCCATATTTTCGTATGTCATTTATTTCACAATCTATATGTTTTAAACTTTCTAGTATTCTATTATTATCATCCGTTTCTATAATAATCATTGCATTTTGATTTAATAAATCTTTTTCTATAACTATTTTTATTGCATCAATCGCAAAATCGGTTTTATATGGTGGATCCAAAAAAACAATATCTAACTTTTCATGTATTTTATTCTTCAAAACCTCTTTAAAATCAGCTTGATATAATTCTATATTTTCCAAAGCATGTGTTTTTTCTATATTCTTTTTGATTATCATACATGCTTCTTTTGATTTATCACACAAGATAGCTTTTTTAGCTCCTCTACTGACTGCTTCTAATCCTATTGCTCCACTTCCAGAGAATAAATCTAAAAAAATACAATCTTGTATTTCATTTTGAATAATATTAAATAACGATTCTTTTACTCTATCTAAAGTAGGTCTTGTATTCTCTCCCTCTAGTGTATATAATTTTGTTCCTTTTGCTTTACCTGCTATAATCCTCATATTTAAACCTTTCTTTACTATTATCATTTTAAACCTTTTTCTTTTAAAGTCAATACTATTCATACAAATGTAACATACATTTAACAGTTCTGTAATATATTTCCCTAATTGTAATATTTTTCTCTTATTTCCTACTTTTTTCTTTAAATTCTATGTATTTTTATAGTATATGATTTTTTATAATACAAAAAGACTATCCAAAATAGATAGTCTTTTGTAAAAAATATATTAATCCTCTTTATTAACATCTTTCAATAATTCTAATTGTGAAATTAAAAGTGATTCCATTTTTGCTTTATATATATCAAATTGTTTTTTTATGTCATCTAGTTCTTTGGTTTTTAATACGATTTGATTTTCTAATTCATCTGCTTGTTGTTTTGCTGAACTTTTTGCATCATTAATAATTTGATCTGCTTGTTGTTTAGCAACATTTTTAATATCTTCTGCTGTCGTTTGTGCCATAACTAATGTATTTTGTAAAGTTGTTTCAATTGTTTTATAATGTTCTAAACTTTTATTTAATTCTTCTACTTGTGCTCTTAATTCAGTTATTTCTTTATAGTTTTTTCCATAGTCAACTGTCAAATCGTCTAAAAAATCATCAACTTCTTCTACATTATATCCATTCATCATCTGTTTAGAGAATTTTTTATTTTCGATATCTAATGGTGTAATCATATTTCCTCCTTATAAAAAGGCACAAAGACCCCTTGATATGTTTTATACTAATTAATTGATTCCATTATTTTTTAACCATGAAACAGATAATTTGCTCTTGATTTCTTCTCTAGCCATTTCATTTGTAATTTCATAGTTTGATGGTGCTACTAAGAAAATAGAATTTGATACCTTTTGAATATATCCATCTAATGCATATACGCCACCACTAATAAAATCTACAATTCTTCTAGCTACATCTTTATTGACATATTCTAGGTTAACAATAACAGATTTTCTTTCTTTAAGAAAACTACAGATTTCATCTGATTGTTCAAATGTTGTTGGTTGAGATATAACCATTTTTATTGCATTTGGTTGACTTTGTTGCATATTAACAACTTTATTATTATTCTTTCTTCCAAATATTTTTTTATCTTCTTCTTCCTCTTGTTCATCATCATAATCATAGATGTCCTCATCTTCATATTCTTCTGGTTCAGCTGAGTCCATTCCAAATAGTCCCCAAACTTTATCCATTAACGCTCCTGACATAAAAAAACCTCCTAAATTACTTCATTTGTATTCATTTGTACTAAGTATCTACTTTTTTTTCAAGGTTGTCAATAGTTTTTCAAAATGTAATATTTTTTTAATATTTTTGTAACATTTTTGTAATATTAATTTTCTACTTTTGTTAAGTCTGGATTAATAATCACTTCATCATATAAACTAATTTTTTTATAAGAAATAATTTCTTCATTTGAAAAACCTAGTTCCTTTAATTCATCCGTATCATAAGGCTCTACAATAGAATATTTTTCTCCTTCTCTTTTTACTTTTACTAATAATTTATTTAAATATCCTGCTCTATTTCTTACAACATATGCTAAATCATTTTCTTTTACAATCGCTTGGTTAGGAACTTTTAATCCTGTTTCACTCCACCAAATCAAATCAAATGAAATTTTTCTATAACTAATTAACTCTTCCACGCCTTTTTCGATTTTTAATATTAATACTCTATCATTGTCATTTTCCTCTAAAATATATGTGATTTCTGCTGAAACTTCTGAACCACTTGGTAATCTTACTCTTATTTTATCGCCTACTTGTGCATTTTTGGATTCTTCTGTATTACTAATGGTAGCTATATAACAATATGTATTATCAATAATTTTTCCACTTTCTTCACTTGTTGGCACAATCTTTCCAGTTTTTAAATCCAAATTTTCTAAATACTCCTTAGTTAATGTAGAAAAACATTCTTCAGTTGGTTTTAATACCTCTTCTAACCCATCTACTTTATAAGATACCACACCACTTTTACTTGAATTTACATATTCAGCTCCTGAATTTAGTTCATTCTCATAGTTTTTTCTTTCTTCAATTAATTCTTTTAAATAAGAACCTTGTGGACTTAAATCACCTGCAATATTTGCCTTTTTTGTAATTAATTCATTGATTTCTTTTTTATATTCTTCTAATTTTGTTGTATCAGTTATATTACCAATCTCTAATAATTTCTGATCTATTTGTGTCTCTAAGGAAACCATATCTCCTTTCAATAACCCATTTTCTGTTTCTGTTTCATTTTGCATAGCTTCTTGTATTTTCGTATCTAATTCTGCAATTTTTTCCTTTAGAGAATCTTCATTTTTTGTATAATATCTAAATACAGCTTCATTAACTGCAACCTTTTCTCCTTCTGCTTTTATTTTTTCCATTCCATTTTTATAATTTTCACCTTGTATAACTAGTTCATCTCTAATTACATATCCAATATCTGTTTCTTCTGAATATAAAGTACCTTCTTCCAAAGTAAATATATCTGTTGGTTGCTTGATTAATAAATATATTGTATAAATAACATATATAATTACTAGAAAAATAGCAATATAAATAATCATTCTTTTATTAACTTTTCTTTTTTTCTTGGTACTTTTTTCTTCGATTTGTTTTTCTTCTAAAATTTCTTTCTCGTGTTGTTTCAACTTTATTATCATTCCTTTCATCAAGGTGTCTTCTTATGCATATATTTTAATTGTCCTACATATCTTTCAAAATAATATCTATATTATTCTGCATTTCATCTTCAGCATCTAACCATATTGTTTGCTTATTTTTTCTAAACCATGTCAATTGTCTTTTTGCATATCTTCTAGTTTCCATTTTTATTTTTTCAATCATTTCCTCTTTTGTTAAGGTTCCTTCTAAATATTCTACTACCTCTTTATAACCCAATCCTTGCATAGCTGTTGGAAATGTATCATATTTTGCTAAAATTTGTTTTACCTCTTCAATCAATCCTTGCTCTATCATAATATCTACTCTTTTATTAATTCTATCATATAATTTTTGTCTATCCCAATTTAAGGCATATACTTTATAATCATATTCCACTTCTTTTTTTCTAGACTCTATTTCTTGCTCTGTTTTTGTCTTTCCAGTTGCATGATAGATTTCTAATATTCTTAATATTCGTTTTTTATCATTTGGACTAATTTTTTCTATTGCTTTTGCATCTATCTGTTTTGCTCTTTCATATAGTTCTTCTAGTCCTTTTTCTTCCACTTCTTTTTCTAATTTTTTTCTATATGCTTCATCCAACTTGATATCTTGATATTCAATTTCATAAATCAAACTATCTAAATATAGTCCTGTACCTCCAACAACAATTGGCATTTTTCCTTTTTTAATAATTTCTTTTATTGCTTTTTTAGCATCTATTTTATAATCTGCCACACTATATCTTACTTCAGGTGATACATATCCTATCAAATAATGTTTGATTCCTTGCATTTCTTCAGGTGTTGGCTTTGCTGTTCCAATATCCATATCTTTATAGATTTGCATAGAATCACAAGATACAATTTCACCATTTATTTGTTTTGCTAATTCAATAGATAATGCTGTTTTTCCAGATGCTGTTGGACCACATATAACAATTACTTTATTTTTCTGCATTTTGCACCTCATTATATATATTAATAATTCCTTCTTGCGTGCTTTCTAAATATCCTTTTTCTATAAATATACATACTACAAATATAATTAGTAAAATGATAATTCTTTTTTTTGCTTGTTGTTTGTCTATTTCCTCTTCTAATATTTTATCAACCAAATTGGCGACAAATGGAAGAAATATTAATGCATTTAATCCTGTAAAAACCAAAATTAATGTGTTAGATACTGTTTTTTGTATTTCTTCACTTGGATAAGCAATATTTGAACTAGAAATATTATATAAAATTGCAGTAAATCCATACATTATCAGTAATCCTATAATCATAAATGCAATCTTTCTTGGTTTTTCTATATTTCCTAAATTATGCCACATCCATATCATGCTCACCACAAATATCAAAATTGCTCCTATTATAATTAATGTCATTTTGTTTCTCCTTACTTTCTAGCAAATTTTCTTTCAATATCATATTTTGTCATTTTAATTGCTGTTGGTCTACCATGTGGACAAGTAAATGGATTTGGTAAAGCTAATAATTTATCCATTAAGCTTTCTACCTCTTTTTCATCTAAAGCCATATTCGCTTTTACAGCTGCCTTACATGCTACTGTTGCTATGAATTTTTCTTCTTTTTCTTGTTTTGCTGTTCTTGCTACTGTATTAATTTCGTCCAATGTTTCTAAAAATAATTCTTTTGTATCTAAGTCAATACAAACTGTTGGCACACCTGTTAATTTGATTGTATTTTCTCCAAATTCTTCTAAGGTAAATCCTGCTTTTCTAAACATTTCCATATTTTCTTTAGCAATATCCATCTCTTTATGTGTTAATGTAATGACATCTGGTAATAACAACATTTGAGAATCTTTACTTGATTCACTGTAATAATTCTCTTTTACCTTTTCATACATGATTCTTTCATGTGCTGCATGTTGATCTAAAATATACATTTCTTGTCCAATTTCTATAATAATATATGTTTTAAAAACAATCCCAATAAATTTATATGCTGGTTTTTGATATTCTTCTATTCCTTCAAATACAGATACATTATCTTTTAATAAATCAACATCTTTTTCTTCTTTTTTCTCTTCGACTTTTTCTTCCTCATCTTGTATTGGTAATCTTCCAAATAATTTTGCATACATTTCATTAAAATCATCTGTTACCACTTGAGGATTGTCATTTAGTTGTTGCATTTTTTCTTTAATTTCTTTAAATTCTTGTTTGATTTCTGGATTTTCTATATTTTCAATAATTTCATTTGTATTATCCACTACTTGCTCACTATTTGTGGATTCTTGCATATTTTCATTTTGTACAGTTTCTATATAATTTTCTTCATTTTCATGATTTTTTTCTGCATCACCTGTTGCATTTTTATTTGTATCTTCTTCTTTTTCTACTTTTGTTTCATCTAAACTTGTGTTTATTTCATTATTATTTTCTAGTTGTTCTTTCTTTTCTTCCTGTACACCATATTCTTCTTTTGATTCTTCTAATGTTTCTCCTATTTGATTATTTTTCTCTGTTTGATTATCTGTATTTTCTTCTGTCTGTACAATAGGTGTGTTCACTTTTTTCTCTTTTAACTCTTTTTCTAAATTTTCCTTCATCTGTTTTAATTTTGCTAATATATCAGAAGTATCAATTGGTTCACCAGGATTTATTTTGTTTTCTGTAGCATTCTTCGCACGATAAACATCTTCAATAATATTACCACTTGTTTGTTCAGAATGACTCTGTAGATTCTCTACTACATTTGTCTTAATTTTGCTTTCTTCATCTGTATAGTTTTCAATTTGTTTTTCGTTTTGTTTTCTAAAAGAAAATAGTCCTCCTACATCTTGTCTTTTTTGTTTTTCCTCTTTCAAATTTTTTAATCTTTCTTCAAATGTTAATTCTCTTGCTGTTTCCATATTATCTTCATGTAATGCTTTTTCTGAATTCGCAACTAATTCTGTTTTTAACAAAGTGTCTTTTATGGCATGATAGATTGATTGGAACACTTTATTTTCTTCTTCAAATCTCACCTCTAATTTTGCCGGATGTACATTGACATCTACTTTGGCTGGATTCATTTCAATATTTAATATAACAAATCCAAATTTTCCGATTGGAATTAATCCTTTATATGCTTGTTCTGTTGCTGCTGTTAGCGTCTTATCTTTTATATATCTCTTATTGACAAAAAATAATTGATTTGAACGATTAGAACGTGCAATTTCTGGTTTTCCTACAACACCTACAATGTTGATATCTTCGTATTTATATGAAACCTCCATAACACCATTTGCAATATCTTTTCCATAAATACTATAGATAACACTTTTCATATCTCCATTACCATTTGTTTGAATTACCGTTTTTCCTGTATTAATTAATTTGATAGCAATATTAGGATTTACTAATGCAATTCTTGTAATAACATCTTCAATATATCCTGATTCTGTGTAATCTTTTTTTAAAAATTTATATCTAACAGGTGTATTAAAAAATAAATTTCTAACTGTAATCGTTGTTCCTGTTTTACAACCTGCTTCTTCTTTTTCTAAAATATTTCCTGCTTCTACAACTATTCGATAGCCGATTTCCTGTTCTTTTGTTTTTGATACCATTTCTACATTAGCAATTGCCGCAATACTTGCTAACGCTTCTCCTCTAAACCCCATAGAAGTAACAGTATTTAAGTCATCTGCACTTCTGATTTTACTAGTTGCATGTCTTTCAAAGGCAATTTCTAAATCATCTTGTGCAATTCCTTTTCCATTGTCACTTACTTTTATGTAAGAAATTCCTCCATTTTTAATCTCTACTGTTATATTGGTTGCTCCTGCATCAATTGAATTTTCTACCATCTCTTTTATAACAGATGCTGGTCTTTCAATAACTTCGCCGGCCGCAATTTGATTGATTGTTAGTTCATCTAATAAAACGATATTTCCCATTGTTTCCTCCCTCTTTTGTTTTTAGTTACTTTGGTGCTATTATATCATTTTCTCTTTCTTTTTGTATAGGTTTTCATTAAAAATTTTAAAAAAGGGATTTTATGGACAGACTCATTTTCCTTTTTGTTAATTAAAAAGAAAAATGAGTCTGTCCCCAAAATCCCTTTTTCTATTCTACACTTTTTAAACTTCCTATCATATCGATTTTCTTTAATGCAAAATAAGTAACAATATTAACAATAATTGAAAATACAAGTGTAATAGCTGTTGCATAAAGATAACTAATTGGATGTATTACTTTTGCAAATCGTAGAATATTAATTTCACAGGTTCCTAGGATATAGAAATTCAAGAAATATCCTACCACTAGTCCCAACAAAATTCCTATAATTGTTAAAATAATCGTTTCTCTTGTGACATAATCATATACTTCTCTATCATAAAATCCCAATACTTTTATGGTAGCTAGCTCTCTAATTCTTTCACCTATATTAATATTTGATAAATTATATAATACAACAAATGCCAATAATCCTGCTGATACAATCAAAACAATAACAACATAATTTAGTGAGCTCATGGTATCATCTAATGTTTTCATCGTTGTTGTTGTCAAAGTAACTGTTTGAACCTCATTTTGTGCTACCATTTCTTGCATAACGGTTTCTTCCTGTTCTTCATTCAAATTATTATCTTGTACCAACAATACATTTGTACTATATGTTTCGTCAAATACTTGTTGATATAATGCTTTTGACATATATACATAATGACTAATATAATTTTCTGTTATTCCCACTACTTTTATTTCTTTTTCTATATCATCAGCAGTTGTCACAGTTATGGTGTCTCCTACGTTTGCATTAATTAATTCTGCTAATTTATCTGTTATAATAATTCCCTCTTCTGATAATGTAAATGGTTCTTTTGTTTTCACATCTCTTAATTTGATTACTTTATCAATTTCTTGATTATCACTTGGAACAACAATTTGAACGGTTTCGCTATTATCACCTTTTTCAGCTGTTCCAGATTCCATATAGGTTTCTACTACTTCTTGTATATTTTCCTTCTGCTTTAGATTTTCTATATATGTATTTCTTTGTTCTTCTGTCAAGGCTGTTTTTAAACTTACTAACATATCATAATGAAATATATCTTCATACTGATTTGGCAAAATAGATGCTATTGAATCTTTTAGTCCAAATCCTGCCAATATCAAAGAAGTACACCCCATAATACCAATAATGGTCATCAAGAATCTCTTCTTGTATCTAAAAATATTTCTAACAGTTACTTTATGTGAAAATTTTAGTCGTTTCCAAATGAAACCAATTCTTTCTAGTAATACTCTTTTTCCATATTTTGGTGCTTTTGGTCTTAATAATGTTGCTGGCGTTTCTTTAACTTCTTTTAAGATGGTATATAAAGTTGCTCCTACAATACAAATATAGATTAATCCTAATCCCATTGAAGAATATTGATGATTAAATGATACAATAAATTCTGGTAATGTATACATCATTTCATACATATCCCATATAATTCTAGGTAATAATTGGAATCCAATATTCATTCCAATAACCCCACCAATAATACAAGCTAAACTAGAATAAATAATATATTTTAGCATAATATGAAATTTATTATATCCTAATGCTTTCAATGTTCCAATTTCTTGTCTTTCTTCTTCTACCATTCTTGTCATAGATGTTAATGAAACTAAAGCAGCTATTGCAAAAAATACAATTGGAAATACAATACTTAAATTTTCTATACTTTCTGTATCTTGAATATAACTACTATATCCTGCATTTTGTTGTCTATCTAATATATACCATTCCGCTTTTTCTATTTCTGACACTTTTTCTCTTGCATCAATTAATTTTCCTTCTGCTTCTTGTATCTTTGTATTAAATTCTGCTCTGCTGGTTTCTAATTCTGCTTCGGCATCTACAATTTCTTGTTTTGAAGCTTCTAATTCTTTTCTAGCATTTGCAATTTGTGTATAAGTCTTGTTTTTTGTTTGTTGTAAACTTGCTTCTTGACTTTGAATTTGTTTTCTTGCACTATCAATTTGTGCTTCTGCATTTTGTAATTCTTGTCTTCCACTAGCAATTTGATTGTCAATCTCTGTCATTCCTGCTTCAACAGATTGCTTATTCGTTTCATACACTTGTCTTGTTGCTTGTAATTTTGCAATTTCTTGATTGATTGTTGCTATTTCTTCTTCCGTTTCTGCTGTTTCTAATTGTGCTTGTTTTTCAGCAATTGAATTATCTGTAATTTTAATCGCATTATTAATGTTGTCTAATGTACTTTGTAAACCAGCTTTTTGATTTTCAGCTTCTGCAAATCCTTTTTCTGCTTCAATTTTTTCATTATTTAATCTAAGTGCATTTTTCGCTACCTCTGTTTTAGCTGATTCTATTTTTGCTTCTGCACTTTGAAACTGTTGATTGGCTGTTCGTTCATTACTATTAATTTCTGCCTCTCCAGATTCTATTTGTTCTTTTCCTTCATTAATTTTATTTTCTGCATCTTGAAGCTGCATTTCTCCATTTTGTTTTTCCGTATTAAACTCTTCTTCTGCTTTCTCAATTTCCGCATTTGCTTCATCAATTAATTCTTGATATCTTGCATTTTCTCTTTCTTCTTTTATTTCTTCTATTTTATCTTTCGTTTCTTCTACATAATTTTCATATTTATGACTTCCTGTTTGATATTTATTACGATTTTCCAACGTTATATAGATTTCTGTATATACTTCTGAATTCACATTTTCTTTATTGACATAGATATAGTAATTAATAACACCTGTTCCTAATTTCGTACTTCCTCTTTCTCTTGATATATATAAAGGACTTTCTACCACACCTACAATTTTTAGTGTTTTATTTTTTAAATATTCTGTTTCTTCTCCATCCGTTGTTCCTGTACTTTCTGTTTCTTCAGGTTCTATGTCAATATAATCTCCTATCTTTTTTCCTGTTCCCTCTAGGAAACTTTTTTCTACCACACATTCATCTATATTTTCAGGCATATTTCCTTCTACTAAAACAGGTTGATTGACATCATCTACACATAAGATTTTTGAAACAATTTCTTTATCATTTGTTTGAATTAATCCATCTCTACTATATGTACCATATACATTTTCAACATTTTCTATATTAGATAATGCTTCTATATCAGCATCTGTTAATCCAAGTGTTGACATGACTTCAATATCATATACATTCTGATTTTTGTAATATGTATCAATTGAATCTACCATATCTGGCGAAGAAGCTCTTAATCCTGCAAAGAAACCTACACCCAGTAAAGCCATCATCAAAATGGAAATAAATCGTTTATATGATTTCTTAATTTCTTTAAAAGTATCTTTTAGTAATGCTTTTTTTATTTTCACTCGCATCACCTCCAAACTTCATTTTAGTCCCATTGGACAATTTGGGACAATTGGGGACGTTTCTTTTTGGACATTATTAAACGATTTGACACGTCCCTAATGTTCAAGGATTACCATTCTATATTTTCTACTGGAATTGGATTTTGATTACTTTCGATACTTTCTGCAGTTCCATTTTTAAATCTGATAATTTTATCTGCCATCGGTGCAATCGCTGCATTATGCGTGATGATAATAACTGTCATATTTTCTTTTCTTGCTGTATCTTGCAATAGTTTTAGGATTTGCTTACCTGTTTTATAGTCTAAAGCACCTGTTGGCTCATCACACAACAATAATTTTGGATTTTTAGCAATTGCTCTTGCAATGGCTACCCTTTGTTGCTCTCCTCCTGATAATTGAGATGGAAAATTCTTTTTTCTATCTGCTAGTCCTACTTTTTCCATCACTTCATCTGGACTTAAAGAATCTTTACAAATTTGAGTTGCCAATTCTACATTTTCAATTGCTGTTAAATTTTGAACCAAATTATAGAATTGAAATACAAATCCAATATCTTCTCTTCTATATTTTATTAATTGTTTGTTTTTTAATTTTGCCACATTTTTTCCATCTACGATGACATCTCCTGATGTAACTGTATCCATACCACCTAATATATTTAAGGCTGTTGTTTTTCCCGCTCCTGATGGTCCGACAACAACAACTAATTCTCCTTTTTCTATCGAAAAGTTTGTATTATTTAAGGCTTTTATGATAATTTCTCCCATTTTATATTCTTTACAAACATTTTTAAATTCTATATATGCCATATTCATTCTCCCTTCTTTAAGAGATTTTGTTATTCATAAAAATCTAACATCTAATAACAATATTTTTACAGAAAAATGACTATATATTTTTCTAATGACATTATATCATATGAAAATAAAAAGTAGAAGAAAATTTTACCATTTTAAATGTGAATTTTGAGTGAACTTTAAGATTTGATTACACCATATATTCTATCGTATTATCCTTAAAATATTTCTGCATTTCTTCTAATAAGAACTGTTTTCCCTCTTCTCTTAAATCTGATTTATACATATATTTTCCTTTTCCTCTTCCCTGCATTTTTTCTTTATCATAAATTTGAATCGCATTGGGAAATGCTTCTTCATTAATTTTTGTATGCACAAAACTATATGTCATAAAAATAATTTCAAAAAATACTTGTTTCTTTGCTTTTTTAGATAATTTATTATCTAACTCTATAATTAATTCTTTATATAATGTTTTCCAATTTTCAACCATAATCACAGGTGCAATTAATATTCCTACCTTGTATCCTGCTTCACTTAACTTGTTAATTGCTTCAATTCTTTCTTCTAATCTTGAAGTTCCAAACTCAACACGATTAATAATTTCTTTTGGGTTTACACTCATTCTAATAATTACTTTTCCTCTATGATCTAAATCTAATATATCATCTATCATGGAAAATTTCGTTGGTAATGTTAAAAATCCTTTTTTTGTATCCTTAAAATTTTCAATGGTCCAAACTAGATTATTGGTAATCGTATTTTCTAATATTAAATCACTATTACTACCAATTTCAAAAGTTAATTCTTTTTCTGATGTTTCACTTGTTTTTATAATTTTTTCTAACATCTTTTCTCTATTGACAAATAAACGTAAATAAGCACATTTGTTATAGTTACATACCAAATAACAATACATGCAAGCAGCTGTACACCCCGAAGAAGTATATGGTACTAAAAAATCTGAAGTTTTATGATTAGGAACAAATTTATGTGTTTTTCTAACACCAATAATTAAATTTCGTTTCATATCCATAAATTCTTTATTAGATTTTTTTCTCATCTCTTCTATATTATTATGATTTTCGATTTCTACTTTTGGCACTTCTTTATATTTTTCCATTAACTCTTTTCCCAATGTATAATTCACAATATCTTTTTCAAAATAAATCGCTTTCGGTTTAAACATCTAAATCATCCTTTCTCAGACTAGTGTAACCAAAAGCAAATTTTTTAATCAAATGGGGACGTGTCAAAATGGACAAAAAATGGATAAAAGAGATCTGTCCCTTTTATCCATTTTTTGTCCATTTTGACACGTCCCTAACGTTCATAAGTTACATATTCATATGTAAAATTATTTTCTTCATCATCTGGTCCTTCTTCTCTACTGACTTCTTTCCATTTTGTTTCATCTATCCTTGGAAAGAATGCGTCTCCATCAAAGTCTTTATCAATTTCTGTTACATACATTTTTTTTACATATGGCATTAATAAATTATAAATAATAGCTCCGCCTATGACAAATGCTTCTTCGCCATTTTCTATATATTCTTGTATTTGCAACATAGAATGTACTACTTCTACATTTTCATCATCTACTTTAAAATCTGGATTTTGTGTAAATACAATATGTTTTCTATTAGGAAGCACTCTTCCTAAAGATTCAAATGTTTTCCTTCCCATAATAATGGTATGTCCTGTTGTTAATTTTTTAAATCTTTTTAAATCATCTGATAAGTGCCATAATAATTGATTATCTTTTCCAATGGCATTATTTTTTGCTTTTGCTACGATAATACTTAACATGTTATTTTTCCTTTCGCTTAAATCCTTTTTATTTTTTATTCATTAAATAGCAACTGGTATTTTACCAATTTTTACATCTTTATTATAATCATATCCTTCAACTTCAAAATCTTCTACTTTAAATTCATAGAAATTCTTTGTTGGATTTTTGATAACTAGTTTTGGTGTCACATCCATTGGCTCTGCTTCTAATAATTTTTCAACAAGTGGTATATGTCTATCATAGATATGACAATCTCCTATGTTATGTGTTAATGTTCCTACTTCTAATCCAGATACTTGTGCAAACATATATTGTAAAGCAGCATATTGCATTAAGTTCCAACCATTTGCTGTTAACATATCTTGTGAACGTTGATTTAATATTAAATGCAATTTTCCTTCTTTTACTAGCCATTGTGTTCCATAAGCACATGGTTCTAATTCCATATCTTTTAATTCTTCATGATTAAATAAATTCGTCATAATTCTTCTACTTGATTGATCATGTTTTAATAAGTATAAAACATAATCTACTTGATCCATTACTTTTATTCCTTCTTTTGTCTTAAATTCATATTTTTTTCCTAATTGATATCCATATGCTTTTCCAATAGTTCCTTCTTCATTTGCCCATTGGTCCCAAATATGAGAATGTAAATCACTAATTTTATTAGATTTTTTTTGCCATATCCATAAAATTTCATCTATGGCATTTTTATATGTTTTTGTGTTATTTCTTAAAGTAATCATTGGAAATTCTTTTCCTACATCATATTTATTTTGAACACCTACAATAGAAAAATAGTTAGCTTCTTCTCCATCATCCCATCTTGTTCTAACATGCGTTCCCTTTGATGAATACCCATTTTTTATAATTTCTTTGCAAGTTTTTATAAATTGTTCATCTGCTTGTGTCATTTTAGATTCCTCCCATTATTTTATTTTTTCCAATATATCAAACTTTATATTTTTTTACAAGCTCTTTTATAGATATTTTATAATTCATTAGCATATCCTTTTTACATCATCATAAATATAAAATGAACCAATGATAAAAGAAACAAAATCTCTTTTTTCTTTGCAAAATTGTATTGCTTCTTTTAAATCCATTTCATATATTCCTGCCTTATCATTTCGTTGTTTGGCATATTCATACATAAAATGTTTATCTGTAAATAGATTTTTATCATTTCCATTAGTAAAAATATATACATTCTCTTTGTCTAAAATATCTTCTATAATTTTGTGATAGTCTTTAGATTTCAACACAGAAATCACAAAAATTTTCTTAGCATTTTTATAATACAAATCTATTGTTTCTTTAAGATTTTCTATCGCTTGTTCATTATGTCCTCCATCAAATATCATTGTTGGATTTTGATGAATCACTTCAAATCTTCCTTTATGGATAACGGTTTTTAACCCATTTTTTATATTTTCTTCTGTAAGATGATATCCATTTTTATTTAATATGTCACAACATTCTAATACCAATGCTGCATTTTGTATTTGTCTTTTTCCCTTTAAATTTACTTCTATATCATGATATTGTTTATAATCAAATATCTCTCTATCATTTTCAAATCTTTGATTCTTTATTTCTGATTGCCCAACCATATGTAATATATTTTGTTTTTCCTTACAATTTTTTTCAATGATATCATCTATGTTTGGTTTTTGCTCCATATATACTGTTTCAGAATTTTCTTTAATAATTCCTGCTTTTTGTTTAGCAATGTCTTCTAATGTGTTTCCTAAAACTTTCATATGATCATAACCAATTGAGCTAATGACTGAAATGATTGGAAAAATGATATTGGTACTATCATATAGTCCTCCAAAACCTACTTCCATTAAGACAATATCCACTTTTTGTTTACAAAAATACAAAATAGCAATCAATGTAAAAAATTCAAAAAAGTTTAGATCTATATTTTCTTTTTCAATGATTAATTGTACTTCTTCAAAAATTTTCTGTATCTCCTCATCTTTAATATACTCACCATTAATGCTAATTCTTTCATGATAAGAAACCAAATGTGGTGAAATGAATTTTCCAACTTTTAAGTTAGCATTTATCAAAATGTTATTTAACATTTCAATCACACTTCCTTTTCCATTAGTTCCTGTTACATGTATGTATTTTAATTTGCTTTGTGGATTTCCCAGTTTTTCCATTACGATTTTCATCTTTTCGACAGATTGATTTTCGTTTTTTACTTGTGTTTTTCCTGCTAAAAGATTTTGTATATATTCTTGTATCTTCATGATTTCCTCTTTTCTATATATCCCATTTAGGAACATACTCTTCTTCATGTTCCCCCAATTCTTGCATATATCCATTTTGAATATCTAAATCATATACATAGTTTTCAATTTCTTGATATTCTTCTTTGGTCAATTTTCTATTTAAGTCTTTCATTTCTTTTGCTTTATATGTAGGAAAATATTGTGCCATAATATCAATATATACAGCTTCATCCATATTTTCTTTCAGCCATTTCAAAATTTTCTTACTATTATCTATATTATTTGGTAATACTAAATGTCTTATCATAACACCTTTTTCTATCATACCTTTATGATTAAATTTAGGACTTCCCACTTGTCTATACATTTCTTGTATTGCTTTTGTAGCAATTTCAAAATAATGATCTACTTTAGAATATTTTTTACCAGTTTCATTGTCATAATATTTTAAATCTGGTAAATATACATCAATATATCCTTCTAATAACTTTAATGTTTCGATATTTTCATATCCATTTGTGTTATATATAATTGGAATATGTAATCCATTTTTCTTTGCCATTTTGATTGCCTCTATAATCTGAAGTGCATAACTAGTTGGTGTTACTAAATTGATATTTTCTGCTTGTCTATTTTGTTGTTCTATAAATATATTTGCTAATTCTTCTATTGAAATTTCTTTTCCCTTTCCTAGTTGGCTAATTTCATAATTTTGGCAATAAACACAATTCAAATTACAATTTGAAAAAAACACAGTTCCTGAACCGTGTTTTCCACTTATGCAGGGTTCTTCAAAATGATGAATGGAATATAATCCTATTTTTATTTTATCTGTACTTTTACATCTGCCAATCTCATGTTTTGTTCGATTAATACCACATCTATGTGGACATATTTCACATTTTGTTAAATCCATTATTCTCCCTCGTTTACTACTACATTTTCTGATTCTATATTTCGTACACTTGTTACATATATATTTCCGCTTTCATCTGTTTTCAAATTCACTTCTTTTTTGGTAAATCTATCTATATTGTCTTTTACAAATTGTTGTATATTTGTTTCAGATTCTGTACTGTTCACTTCTCCAATTATTTCATCATTTAGATTTTTAATTTGAATATTGTATTCTTCATCAGTTGTTTCATAACCTTCTGAATAGTCCTCTAGATATTCTACAATTTGTACTGCATATCCATTATCTTTTTTTTGTATCTTATCTAATAAAAAGACATCTTCTTGATTATCTAATCCACTTCCAAGTGCATAATATGTGTTTGTTTCTTCATCATACTCCATATATTCATAGCCTTCTTTTGGAAACTCTTTCTGCAAATCCTCTCCAAAAAGTTCTCTTGCCTTATCTTGTAATTGTTCATAGGTTAACTCATATTCTTCTAAATTTTTCTTAACTACTTCCCATAACCAGATATCTGGTGCATCATTAATATTATCAAATACCGGCAATGCATCACCTGTAATTTCTTTCCACATATATATTTTTTGTAAATAGGTTTCTATTTTATTAATTTCATCGACAGAAACTTCTGTATTTTGATTGCTTGTTATTCTATTTTGTTTATATATATACATTCCTACAAATATCAATAATAATATAATAATGATTACAATCAATTTTTTCATTGGCATCCTTCTCCCAATTTTTGTTTTCTAATATTCCGTTTCTTATTTTAACACATTTTATCACATTTTTTATATTTTTTATATTTTTTTAACTTTATGACAGGTTTCGACACATTTCTACTTTTCCCTTTGTTATAATTAGATTTGTTAACCAAAGAAAAGGGGGTAAATCCATGAACGTTGTAAAGTTACATGACAAAGATAGTAGAGTAGTTGGAAATGTTACTGGTCAAATAACCATTTCTATTTACAATAGTGAATTTAAAGGACATCCAAACTTTTTAATCCAAGCAGATCATTCCGTTTCTGAAATTGCTGATATTATTGAAGATGTTTTGTATTCTTATTAAGGCACATTTTTTGTGTCCTTTTTTTATTGTATTGTTCAATCAGTTTATTGGTTTATTAACATACATTTTTCTATTATATTTGATCTTTTACTGTGGTTTTCTCTAATAAATATACTTTTTTTCTTTTCCCTATAAATACTATAATGCAAACAATAGCTGTTACTACACTAATCATGTTTGCCATTTTCATAACCATTGTCTTTTCATATGTTAAAGTATATGTTCCACTTTCTTGAATCGTTGCTTGTAAAAATCCATTATCACTTTCTGTTAATTCTACTTCTTGTCCATTTACTTCTAATTGATATCCCATATAGTAAATTCTTGGTAATTCAATTGTCATGCTTTCTGAAGTATTTACTTCAAATGTTAAATCTGGAACATCATCTAAAATTTTTGTGATTTCTCCTGTACCACTTTTTACAATAATATCTTTATTCCTATTTTCAAAATATTCAAAATTGTTTATGGCTTTTTCTGGCAGATATTCTCTTTCATTTCCCATACATCTTTCATTATTAATATCGGTAATATCTATTTGATCTCCCTCTAAATGGTCTATATAAATACATGTTCCTAATACTGTTAGCATTAATAAGCCACAAGCAACTGTTTTAAAATATTTCTTGTTTTCAATTTGTTTTAAGCAAATACCTGATATCAGAATTGCTCCAAATGTAATATATATTACCAGTCTCCATGGAAATTGTAAGGTTTGTAAAATATCTGGTGTATAATACCATGGGAATGCATCTGTTACCATAATTGTTGATAAAACCGTAAATGCAACTAAAAAGATCCATATTTTTTCTTTCCATAATTTTTTCTTGATAATAAAAAATATACTAATAAAAAATAAAATGGTTACAAATAGTTGAAGGTTATATCTTATAAAATGGAAATCAATCTCTCTAAAAAATGTAAATAATTCTTTTATGGAAATCGTACTATATTTTAGACCACCTTTTCCTGTCATATAATATGGCATAAATATACCATAACTTCCTTTTAATTTTATTTCTAACATTGGCATCCAGAAAGAAGCTGTTAATAAAAGTGTTATTCCTGAAGCTAATATCAAATAGAAAATATGTTTCTTTGTAAATATTTGCTTAAAGTACACAATAAAAAATGTTACCAAAAGCATTAATGTAAAATAGATTGTCATTGCTATATGAGAATAAATAGCTAATGTATATCCTCCTATAAAACATATAAAAAACAGTCGATATCTTTTCTCAACTAAATATAATAGTCCTAATACAATTAAAGGAATTGCCACAGGAATAAACATTTCTGAAAAAGCATCTCTTACAAATATTTCTGCTAAGTGATAAGGTGCTGCCATGTAAAATAAAGATAGTAATATGGCTACTTTTTTACTTTTAAAAATCTTCTCTCCTAAAAGATAAAATGTAATTCCTGATGCAAAAAAAGTCAACCATTGTGTAATACGCATTCCAACAGCAACATTACCAATATGAAAAATACTTAATATTTTTGTGATATAGGCTGCTGTCAAATGTGGAATTGGTGGATAAAAAAATCTAGTTCCATATCCTAAATCATTTCCTATGTATTTTAATGGTTCTTGTACTGTTAAATTATCCCAAGATAATTGATCAACAATCGCTGTTATCGTTGATAAATGAAAGTCTGTGTCATGTCCTTTAATATATCCATTATGTACATCTATTAGCATAATCATAACACTAAAAATAAAAATTGCTATTATATATTTTATTTTTTGTTTCATACATCTCACCTTTTATTTTTCTTATGTGTTCCATTATATTACATTCCTCTCTATTTCGCAATATTTACTTTGTTTTTCGTTTATCATTAATCTTTTGCTAATATATCCAAAAATAAACACCAGAAAAATCAATAAAACCGAACCCTATCCAGAGTCTCGGTTTTAGTTATTCTTATCTATCACATTAAACTCATCATACTGCATATTTTAAAATAGCCTTTTTTTGTAATGGTACTACACCTAAATAAACAATTAATAACCCAACTTCTAAAACAGCTAAATATGTATATAGTTTTGTTTTAGTTTCATTAATTACTTCTTCTTTCTCAGCCTCATATTGAGCTATTTCATCATCATCATATATGTACTGCATATATGATTCTGCCATTATTATATTTGCATTTGAATCTATTGCTTCATCTACAGCATTATTGACTTCTACGAAATTCATTATTGCACTTATAATGCAAACAATAACTGTAAAAATCATAAGATTTCTCATTACTTTTTTTACATCATTTCTTTCTATCAATCTTTTTCGAAAAGTTGTAGCAATACTACATCTCCATATACAAAATGCTGTTATACCTTGAAGTATGATTGCTATTACAGCTATCAATATTAAAGCATCATCTTCAATTTTATTTGTTATCATTGAATAAATTAAATTATATAAGAAACTAAATACAATTCCATATAAAAGAAATCCCCCTATTAATTCTCCTGTTATTTTTCTAACAGTTGCTACTTGCTTATCCTCCAATTCATTCGCCCCCTTATTTTTTCTATATTCAACATCCTTCTCATTTATTCTAGCATATTAAACTTTTTTCGACAACATATTTTTCAAAAGAAAAGTTTTCATTTATCTTTTTTATTCTTTATCTGAAAATCTCTAATTTTATTTATTTATTTTATTGTAATATTTTATGATTTCATATAAAATACTTTTAGGGGGATTTTTTTATGAATGATAATCAAGATTCTGATATAAAAAATAAAGCACATATCCAAGAAGTATATAA
>CALXLP010000018.1 GCA_944389225.1 uncultured Clostridia bacterium
AGTCGTGGAGTACAATACTCTACGACTTTTTATACTCAAATTATACCAATAAAAAACAGTAATAGCAATATAAAAAGGAAAAAATTAAAGAAATAAAAAATTAAAAGAAAAAATATAAAGAAATAATATACCTCAATTATCAAGCATAAGAGACAATTATGTTTTCTTAGAGTATTGTACTAAAAGAAAATATAAAATTTTACAAAATACTGGAAAACAAAAGAAAATAGAGAAAAGAGGTATAAACGATGAAAAAATATATGCAAGAAGATAAGATTAGAAATCAAAAAGGAATTATATTATTAGTATTAGTTATCACTATTATTGTTTTATTAATTTTAGCAGGAGTGACCATAAGTGCCATAACAGGAGATGATGGAACAATAGTGAATGCGTCAAAGGCAAAATTAAAAACAGAGATTAGAGATATAGAAGAGAAAATAGAATTAGAGGAAATTAATCATAATAATGGAGAAGAGTTTCAATTTGGAACATTAAAAGATTTAATAGGAAGAGAAGATGAATATAATGAAATTCTATATATGGAAGATGGGAAACTAGTGTATTTGGAGGATAAAGTAAGTGATAAACAGGCAGAATGGTTAGAAGAAATGGGAATCAATGCAAAACAAAATATCATTCCTATCTATACAGGAGAGCAGTTTAAGAAAATAGGAACAGGAGAAGAAATACAAATAGAGGAAGCAGGGGGAGAAACATATCAATTTAATATGGACAGCCATTATGTGCTACAAAATAATATAAATTTGAATTGTAATGAAGAAAATCAATGGGTACCTATAGGAACATCATCAGATCCATTTAAAGGAATACTAGATGGAAAAGGTTATACTATTTCAGAAATCTATATAAATAGTGGAAAACAGCGAAAAGCGTTATTTAATTATAATAATGGACAAATTCAAAATATTGTAGTAGATGGATACATAAATGGTTCAAATTTTAATGCAGGAATAGTAGCTGAAAATAATGTCAGTGGAAAAATAATAAATTGCGTAAATTACATAGAACTATATGCAGCAGGAAATCAAAATGGTGGAATAGTAGGTATTAATTATGGACTAATAGAAAATTGTGAAAATAGAGGAGGCTTAGAATTAAATTCTACTTCAGGAGGAATATGTGGAAATAATACAGCATCTGGAAGTATAAAAAAATGTAAAAATACACATGAAATAGTATTAAAAGATTTTAATATAGGAGGGATTGTAGGAGAAAACTCAGGAACAGTTGAAGAATGTTATAATTTAGGAAACATATTAATCAGTACAAGCTATGCTAGATATGGTAAAGGTGGAATCGTTGGAAAAAATGATGGAATCATTAGGATGTGTTATAACCTAGCAGAAGTTAGCTCCAATAATTGGAGTGTAGGAGGAATAGTAGGAGGAAATGGAGCAAATGGAAACATTGAGTTTTCATATAATATAGGAAAAATAAGTGGAAAAACCAGTGTTGGAGGCATTGTAGGAAGTAATGCAGGAAATATTCGATATAGTTATACGATTGATACAAATGAAATGGTGGGTAGCAATACAGGAACAGTAGAGAATTGTATGCGATTATCAGAAAAGCAGATGAAAAATCAAGAAAATATAATATTAGATGATGGAAGTGTAACAAGTTTTCTAGAACTATTGAATAAAGAAGGACAATATTTTGTGGAAGATACAAAAAATGAGAATAAAGGTTATCCTGTATTTGAATAGAAAGCAAAAGATAGGAACAAACTTGATATAAATAAAGGTAGAGAAGTAATACACTTCTCTTTTTTAAAACTGTTGATAACACTGTTATTATCATAAATTTATGTATAACCAACTGTTAGATTGATAAAAAAGGTATAAAAGTGATATAGTTTACTAGGGGATAGGAAAGGAGGAAATATGTGGATATTAGATAAAATAATAAGTAGAAATTATACCATCAGATTTGAAGAAATTTCAGCAGAATGGTTAGAATTAAAAAGAAATACCATCAAACAATCTACATATTATAAATATGCGTATTGCATAGAAAAATATTTAAAAGAAAGACTAGGAAAATTAAAAAAGAAGGATTTAGAAAAATATGATTATAATCAAATGACAAATGAATTAACAAAAGAATTATCCCCAAAATCAGTAAAGGAAATATTAAATGTTTTGAAGTCCATATTAAAATATGCGAATCAAAGATATAGTATGAATATACATTTGGATTTGATTATTTCACCAAAAGTAAGGGCAAAGGAAATTAATGTATTATCCAAAAAGGAAGTTAATAAATTAGAAAAATATTGTTTAGAAGAAAATAGCTTAAAGAGTCTAGGCATATTGATATGTTTAAATACAGGTTTAAGAATAGGTGAGATTTGTGCATTAAAATGGGAAGATATTGATTTAGAAAAAAAGTTAATTAATATAAAGAAAACTTTACAAAGGGTGTATACAGTTGAAAAAAAGACAGAAATTATTATAGATAGTAGTAAAACAGAATCATCTATAAGAGCAATTCCTATGTCAGATAAGATTTATCACATATTAAAAGAATTACGAAAAAGGCAAGATCCAGAAGCTTTTTTTTTTAACGGGCTCAAAGGTACAATATATTGAACCAAGAAGTTATCAAAATATGTTTAAGAGAATTTTAAAAGCAAGTAAAGTAAAGGAATATAATTTTCATGTTTTAAGACATACTTTTGCCACCAACTGCATCAAAGTTGGAATGGATATAAAATCACTTAGTGAAATCTTAGGACATGCAAGTGTAGATGTTACATTAAATCGTTATGTGCATTCATCTTATGAAATGAAAAAGAAATTTTTAGAGAAATTGTAACCAAATCGGATTTAGGTATTTTACATAAAAGTGGAAAAATATTGCATTTTATGGTATAATTAAGATGTAGTATAAATAAGCAGGTTGTAGAAAGGAGAACAACATGGTAAAATTAACAAAAATCAAGTTTCAGGAAGATGAGCGGGAAGAGGAATTAATTTACAAGATTCCGAAAGAAAATCAGCTTAAATTCGACTTTTTCTTTGATAAGGTAGAAGAAGAGGTCTGCTGCGTGGGAGGTTATATCATAGCCTTACCCAAAGACGAGATGAAAAAACTTCTGGAAAGTCGAGATTCAGCAAAGAATCTCGTAATGATCCAGTTTGGATTTGATACGGCGGAGGGAGAGGTCTGGTTTACAATCCCAAAAACAACGAGATATACTTTTAAAAAATCTGAGTACGACACTCAGAGAGCAGTAGAGTTTGCCGGAGCTGTTTTTATAAAGCAGATTGCGGCGGAAATTAAAAAATAAAAACTGAAACTATACTACAAACGATAGGGGGCAACTGCCCCCGCTTTTTTTATTGAATAGGAAAAATGGCTTTTTCCTATTCAATAAAAAATAACGTTGCACAGAAAAAATGCTACACAATTTTTCGCGTCGACAAATCTTTACGCTTCTTCGAGAACTTAAATACATATAGTTAAATTAGAAAAGTAAAAAAAGTTCTCGCGAAGAGAGATTTGTCTTGAAAAAAACTTGACAAAGTAAAAATATAGTATTAAAATAGTTAGGTCACGAACTAAAAGAGGTGTGAATATGGAAAAACATGAAATTGGAAAATACATTCAAATTGTTTCAAGACAATTAAAAAGAAATATGGATGAAACTTTAAGCAAATATAATGTCACAGGCGTACAATCTATGGTCATAGGATATATTTATAAAAAGTCCAAAAAAGGCGAAGTATTTGCAAAAGATATTGAAGAAGAATTTGATATGAGAAAAGCGACAGTTACCGGAATTATTCAATTATTAGAAACAAATGGATTAATTGAAAGAAAAGCAAAAGAAGGTGATTGTAGATTAAAAAGTATTGTATTGACACCAAAAGCCTTAGAAATAAAAACAGTTGTAAAAAAACAAATAGAAATGGAAGAAAAAAACATTGTAAATGAAATGACCAAAGAAGAACAAAAACAATTTTTAGAAATGCTAAAAAAAGCATCAAGTAATTTAGAAAATTGTAAAAAAGAAAAAAATCAATCAAAAGAAAGGAGAGAAATATGTTAAAAAAATTAGCAAGTTATATTAAAGAATACAAAAAAGATACCATATTAACACCTATTTTTGTTGTTTTAGAAGTTGTTATGGAGGTTGTTATTCCTTTATTAATGGCAAGAATTATAGATGTAGGAATTCAAAATGGAGATGTACGCTATATTCTAGAAATGGGAGCTTTATTAATTGTTTCAGCCATATTATCTTTAACCTTTGGAATGCTATCAGGAAGATTTGCAGCAAAAGCTTCAGCAGGATATGCGAAAAATTTAAGAAAAGCAATGTTTCATAAAGTGCAAGACTATTCTTTTGAAAATATAGATAAATTTTCAACATCAAGTTTAGTAACACGTATGACAACAGATGTTACCAATGTGCAAATGGCTTTCCAAATGATTATCAGAATTTTGGTTAGAGGACCAATTATGATGATATTTGCTTTATTAATGGTTATGTCTATCAGTTTGAAATTATCAGCTATCTTTTTTGTAGCAATACCAGTTTTAGGTGTTATCCTATTCTACATAGCGATAAAAGCACACCCTAACTTTGAAAGAGTATTTAAAAAATATGATAAATTGAACAGAGTTGTTCAAGAAAATGTATCTGCTATTAGAGTTGTAAAAGCATATGTTAGAGAATCTTTCGAAGAAAAGAAATTCAAAGAAGTTAATGATGAAGTGTATGAAAACTTCAAAAAAGCAGAAAAAATTGTTGCTTTTAACGGACCAGTTATGCAACTTACTATTTATACATGTATTTTATTAATTTCATGGATTGGTACACAATTAATTGTTGGTGGAGAAATGCAAACAGGACAATTGTCAAGTATCATTACATATGCATGGCAAATCCTTGCAAGCTTAATGATGTTATCATTTGTATTTGTTATGATTATTATGGCACAATCATCAGCAGAAAGAATTATTGAAGTTGTTGATGAAGAGCCAACTATAAAAGATAAAGAAAATCCAGTAACAGAAGTAAAAGATGGTTCTATCAAATTTGAAAATGTAAGTTTCCAATATAGTGATGAGCAAGAAGATGATAAATTTGCACTGGAAAATATTAATTTAGATATTAAAGCAGGAGAAACGATTGGAATTATTGGTGGAACAGGAAGTTCAAAATCAACACTTGTACAATTAATTCCAAGACTATATGATGTTACAAAAGGAAGTATCAAAGTAGGAGGCGTTGATGTTAAAGATTATGAAATACATGTTTTAAGAGATGCCGTAGCTATGGTATTACAAAAAAATGTCTTATTCTCTGGAACGATTGCAGAAAACTTAAGATGGGGAGATAAAGAAGCTGATCAAGAAGAATTGGAAGAAGTATGTAAATTAGCACAAGCAGATGGATTTATTAAAGAATTCCCAAGCAAATATGAAACTGTACTAGATCAAGGTGGTACCAATGTTTCAGGAGGACAAAAACAGAGAATTTGTATTGCAAGAGCAATGTTAAAGAAACCAAAAATATTAATTCTAGATGATTCAACAAGTGCCGTTGATACCAAAACAGATGCATTGATTAGAAAAGCATTTAGAGAAGAAATTCCAAATACAACCAAAATCATTATTGCACAAAGGGTTTCTTCAGTAGAAGATGCAGATAAAATCATTGTTTTAAATGAAGGAAAGATAGATGGAATTGGAACATCTGAAGAATTATTAAAAACAAATGCAATTTATAAAGAAGTATATGAATCACAGATGAAAGGAGGAGACGAAGATGGAGAAAGTGAAGGGCAAGAAAAGAAAGACAATTAAAAGATTATTAAAATATGTAACTGAAAATTATAAATTACAACTAGTAGTCGTTTTAGTGAGTATCATTATTAGTGCTTTAGTAGGTGTACTTGGCACACAATTTATCAAATACTTAATTGATGATTTCATCACACCACTTTTAGGAAGTCAGTCTCCAGATTATTCAAGATTATTAAATGTGATTATGATGATGGCAGTTATCTATTTAGTAGGTGTGGTTTGTACATTCACATATAACAGACTAATGGTTAATATATCACAAGGTGTTTTAAATAAAATTCGTACACAAATGTTTAATCATATGCAAAAATTACCAATCAGATATTTTGATAGCAGAACACATGGAGACATTATGAGTACATATACAAACGATGTAGATACTTTAAGACAAATGTTAAGTCAAAGTATTCCACAAGTATTTTCAGCTTGTGTTTCTATGGTAGCAGTATTATTTGCAATGCTTGCAACAAACATCTATTTAACACTTGTTGTATTAGCAATGGTAATTTTAATGGTATTTGTGTCAAGATATCTAGGAGGAAACAGTTCAAGATTTTTCGTTAAACAACAAGAAGATATCGGAAAAGTTAACGGATATATTGAAGAAATGATGGAAGGACAAAAAGTTGTCAAAGTATTTAATTATGAAGAAGATTCAAAAGCAAGATTTGATGATTTAAATGAACAATTATGTGACAGTATGACAAAAGCCAATATGTATGCCAATATCTTAATGCCTTGTATTATGAATATAGGAAATTTAGGATATGTATTAGTTGCTGTTATTGGTGGTATCTTATCTGTTAACGGAATTTTAACAATTGGTAGTATTGCAGCCTTTTTACAATATGTAAAAGCATTTACAAACCCATTAAGCCAAGTTTCTCAACAAATGAACTCTATCATTATGGCATTAGCTGGTGCTGAAAGAATCTTTGACTTGATTGACCAAGAAGAAGAGGTTGACGAAGGATATGTAACATTAGTTAATGCAAAAATGGAGAACGGAAAAATTGTAGAATCTGAAGAAAGAACAGGAATGTGGGCATGGAAACATCCTCATAAAGATGGAAGAATTACTTATACAAGACTTCGTGGTCAAGTGGAATTTGAAAATGTACAATTTGGATATGAGCCAAAGAAAAGAATTTTGCATGATATTACATTAACAGCAAAAGAAGGTCAAAAAGTATCATTTGTTGGAGCTACAGGAGCAGGAAAAACAACTATTACAAACTTAATCAACAGATTTTATGATATTCAAGATGGAAAGATTCGTTATGACAGAATTAACATTCAAAAAATTAAGAAAGATGACTTAAGAAGATCTTTAGGAATGGTTCTTCAAGATACAAGTTTATTTACAGGAACAATCAGAGATAACATTCGTTATGGAAAATTAGATGCAACTGATGAAGAAGTTGAGGCAGCTGCAAAATTATCAAATGCAGATAAATTTATTAAACATTTACCACATGGATATGATACCATGATAACAGGTAATGGAGAAGGTTTATCACAAGGACAAAGACAATTATTATCTATTGCAAGAGCAGCATTAAATAATCCACCAGTATTAATCTTAGATGAAGCAACATCAAGTATTGATACAAGAACAGAAAAAATTGTTCAAGAGGGAATGGATAAATTAATGAAAGGAAGAACAGTATTTGTTATTGCTCATAGACTTTCAACAATCAAAAACTCTGATTTAATCATGGTATTAGACCATGGAAGAATTATTGAAAGAGGAAATCATAAAGAATTAATTGCACAAAAAGGAACCTATTATGGATTATATACAGGTGCAATTGAAATTGATTAATGTTTAATACAAAATGTTTTTTTAATAGATATTTTAATAAAAATCACATATTTATATGTGGTTTTTATTATTGCCCTAGATGGCAAGATTTTTATGCATATAGAAAAGTTTGATAAAAATATGTAAATAGTATAATTAAATAAAACTTTTGATAAAATATATACAAAAAAAATGAATTGTGATAGAATTTAAAAAGAAAATCAAAAAAGGGGGAAAACAAATGAAAACAAACACAATAAAGAAAATACTAATCATTGTACTAATTGTTATACTATTATTAGGAGGAATTTTTGCTTATTTATATTTTGGAACAGATTTATTAAAAACAAATGGACAACTATTTTTCAAATATTTAGGACAAGTAGTTGATGTACAAGATGGATTTATTGATAGACAATTAATAGAATATTCTAATAAGAAATATACAGGAAAGTATGAAGATAACGGGAATTTTTCTGTAGATATTGATATGAGTGGAATGGATTCTGATATGTTGCAAACAGTAAATGATTTTAATATAACATATTCAGGAAAAATAGATAATACAGCAAGAAAAAATGAACAAGATATTTCTATCAATTATTCAAGTGATGTGAATTTTCCATTAAAATATAAATATGCAAATGAAACATTAGGACTACAAACAGACTATGTTTCAAGTAAATATATTGGTATAGAAAATAACAACTTAAAAGAATTTGTGGAAAAATTTGGTGTAACAGATACAACAGATTTTCCTGATACAATTGACTTCTTTAGTAATTTTACAAATCAAGGAACAATGAGTTTAACAGATGAAGAAAGAGAGCAAGTAATTGACACATATACAGGTATATTACAAGAAAAGTTAGGTGAAAAAGAGTTTACCAAAACAGAAGAAAATGGAGTAACTAGTTATTCTGTACAAATTACAAATCAAGAAATAAAAGACTTAATGCTTACATTTTTAGAAACATTAAAAAACGACCAAATTATGATGCCTAAAATGGAAGAGATGTTTAAAGAAGTGCTAGATAATATGAATCAAGCTTCTAATGAAGATGTAACTGTGGAAAGTATTATTCAACAAATGATTGATGATATGAATTCTTCAGAAGTCGAAGATGGTACAAATACGATAACAGTATCTCAAACAGATAAAAAATTATCAGCAATTACTTTAACAACAACAGAAACGACAACGACAACAGAATTAAAAATAAATAAAACAAATGCACAAGGAAACTTAACTTATGGAATGGAAATGAATGTGACAGATTCTGAAACACAAGAGAATATGAGATATTTCTTAACAGCAAGTTACCAAGGGTTAGAACAATTATCAAGTGTAAATGAAACATACCAATATGGAATTACAGGAACCATGGATGGAGAAGAACAAAGAATGATATATAACTTGAATTGTACAGATACATTTAATGATGGAATTACAATTGAAGATTATACAGAAGATGAAATACAAGTATTAAATGATTATAATGCAGAAGAAATTTTAACACTAGCAATGACAATTGCTGAAAGAATTAATGAAGTAAACGCAATGCAAATGGAACAAATTGATTTTAGTGAATATGGAAATCCATTATTGTTTGCATTCCCATTAACATCTATGCCAATATTGATATATAACCAAGCATCAAATGCTGTGGATGAAAGTTCTATGAGTGAAGTAGAAATGAGTACATTTAATTCAAGATTTACACAATATGAAGGACAACAAAGAGGAGCAACTATTAAAAGTTTACTACAAATGATTCTTTCAAATAATATGTCAGAAACAGATGAAAATAGAAAAGTAGAAGTTAGTGGAGTGGTTACTATGACAAAAGATGATACAGAAGCACCAATAGAAGAAATTAATACTAGTTCAACATATAATGTAGAAATACAATATAATGAAGGATTGGTTAGCGAAATCGTGATTACAGAACAATAAATAATAGGAGGAAAATTATGAGTGATATGACAATTTCAAAGGATATTATCCATATAGGAGCAAGTGATAAAAATATTAAAATATTTGAGAGTCAATATGTATTAAAAAATGGAATGAGTTACAATTCTTACTTAATAAAAGATGAAAAAAATGTAGTGTTAGATACAATTGATGAAAAATTAACAGATACATGGTTAGAAAATTTAGAAAGTGCATTAGATGGAGAAAAACCAGATTATTTAATTGTTTCACATATGGAACCAGATCATGCATATAATATAGGGGCAATAGCTAAAAAATATCCAGAAATGAAAATTGTTGGAAATCAGCTTACCTTTAATATGCTTGCAAATTTCTTTAAAGAAATTGATTTTTCTAATAGAAAATTTGTTGTTATGGAAGGTGATGTATTAGACATTGGAAAACATAAATTACAATTTTTTATGGCACCAATGGTACATTGGCCTGAAGTTATGGTGACTTATGAGCAAACAGAAAAAATCTTATTTTCAGCTGATGGATTTGGAAAATTTGGAGTATTAGATGTGGATGAAGAATGGGATTCAGAAGCTAGAAGATATTATTTTGGAATTGTCGGAAAATATGGAATGCAAGTACAGGCTTTATTGAAAAAGGCAGCAAACCTAGATATTCAAATGATTTGTCCTTTACATGGACCAATCTTAAAAGAAAATTTAGGATATTATATTGATAAATATAATATATGGAGTAGTTACAAGCCAGAAGAAGAAGGAATCTATATTGCGTGTAGTTCTATCTATGGAAATACGTTAAAAGCTGCTCAAAAATTAGCAGAAATCTTAAAAGAAAAAGGAGCAAAAAAAGTTGTATTAGCAGATTTAACAAAAGAAGATTGGGCAGAAGCAATTGCAGATGCATTTAAATATTCTCATTTAGTTGTTGCTTCTTCTAGCTATAATGCAGGACTATTTCCACCTATGAAACAATTTTTAGATCATTTAAAAGAAAGAAGTTATCAAAATAGAACTGTAGGAATTATCGAAAATGGTTCATGGGCACCTTCAGCTGGAAAATGTATGAAGGGAACTTTAGAAGAAATGAAAAATATTCATATCATCGAACCCATCATTACGCTAAAATCAACAATGAGTGAAGAGAATATATCACAAATGGAAGAAATGGCAGATAAGATTTTAGAAAAACAAATAGAAGAATAATGATAAAAAATACACTATACGATTTGTAAAACATATAGTGTATTTTTTTTGAAATATAGAATACTAATCATTATTTTGATCAGCGAAAACAGAATTATCTACTGCATCATTTTTAGATTGAACTGCTCTTAAAATGGCTCTACTAATTGGACCAGCAACTAAGATATTTAAGAAAAATGCTGCACAGAAGTTTCTAGGCCATCTAATAAAGAATTCACTAAAGATTGTTTGAGTATTATCTCCACCTAAAAATCCACCAATAATTGTCATGACGAAAGACATTAAGGTAACAATAAAGAAACAATTAAATAAAATGTATGCATTTTTACTATCAGATTTATCAACAAATTTTTCTAATAATATATGATTGATTTTTCCAATAACTACATTTTCTAAAATAAAGGCAATGATAAAAGTTACAGGAAAAGCAATAATAGCAGTTTTTATAGAGTTTAAATTAAATCCACCTAAATGAATAGAAATATTTAAAAGTCCCATAAAAAATACCATAATGAAACACATACAAATTCCGAAAATAAGACCTTCTTTTTTATTTGTTGGCATTATATATTCCTCCTTTCTGCAAAATGAATGTCACTTTGTAAGAACCATATTTTGAGTTTTAGTATATTTAGTCAGTTATTTTGTTCTTAAAAGCAAAAAAATAACATGTAACTAAACTGGATTTACGCCATGAAAGCTACACGTTTACGTACTGATATATTATACCATATTTGGAAAATTGATGTAATAGCAAATTCAAAAAAATTAAAAAATTTTTTCTTGTGTATAAATGATGATAATGATATAATGCTGTCAAAGAAAAATGGTCCAAAGGACAATTGGGGACAATTGGGGACGTTTCTTTTTGGACATTTTGTATAAGAATAAAGGTTGGTGATATTTATGTCACATAAAAAAATGGAAACAGGATTAATTGTAATAAAACAAACAAAATTTGATAAAATAAGAAGAGGTTTGTTGATGTTTTTTTATGGAAAAGATTATAAGATATTTGAAAATTACCAACAATTAATAAAAGTAAATAGACCCCAAAATATCATTATTCCAAAAGAAATCAAAGACCTTTAAAATAAATAAAAAAGGTGAGAATATGTGTACTTGTATGACATTCAAAACAAAAGATTACTATTTTGGAAGAAATTTAGATTTAGAATCTACTTTTGGAGAAAAAGTGATAGTAACCCCCAGAAATTATGAATTTACTTTAAGAAATCATAAAAAAATGAAAACAAAATATGCCATGATAGGGATGGGAACAGTAGTAGATGATTATCCATTATATGCAGATAGTGGGAATGAAAAAGGATTATGCATGGCAGGATTATATTTTCCAGAAAATGCAGTATATGATAAAGAAAAAGACGGATATATAAATATAACTTCATTTGAATTAATTCCATGGTGTCTAGGAAATTTTTCAAGTATAGCAGAATTAAGAGAAGAGTTAAATAAACTCAATATAACCAATCAAAGATTTCATGAAAATATACCAGTCGTGGATTTACATTGGATGATTAGTGATAAAAAAGAATGTATTGTGTTAGAACAAACTAAAAATGGATTACAAATTTATGATAATCCATATGGTGTTTTAACTAATAATCCACCATTTAATTATCATGAGATGCATATGAATCATTATATGAATGTATCAGCTAAATTTCCGACCAATATGTTTTCAGAAGAAATTCCTTTGAAACCATATGGACAAGGAATGGGAATGATGGGATTACCAGGAGATGTCACACCAACTTCTAGATTTGTTAGAACCGCATTTTATAAATTTAATTCTATTACAGATGAAGATGAGGAAAGTTCCATTTCCCAAGTTTTTCATATCTTAGATTCTGTTTCTATGATAAAGGGAAGTGTTATAACAAAAGAAAACCATTATGATATGACAACTTATTCTTCTTGTATGAATGCAAGTAAAGGTATATATTATTTTAAAACTTATTATAATAATCAAATACATGCTGTTTCGTTAAATGAAGAAAACAAGAATGGAGATAAGTTGGAAACGTATGAATTACCAAGAAAACAACATATACAATATTTGAATTAAATAAGAAAAGGGTATACGCAAAAATAATATATAAAACGAAAGTATTACTAAATGATTTATTACTCGGTTCAATACAAGCATAAAGAAAATCTAAATTTAAATAAATGACACTCCCCAAAAGAATTCGGGTTCCTTCATTTATTTAAAATAAAATTTTCTAATATGCTTTTCAATCACATTCGTAATGAAATCATTTAGTAATACTTTCGTTTTATATAGAGAGTTGAATAGAGTTATAAAAAAATAAAACAAATATATCTTTTTTCCTTGTAATGATGAAAAAACTAGGAAAACATGGTATAATAGAACAGTAATGATTAACGAATATCATGGATATAAAAAATAAGAGAGGAAAGAAAATGAAAAATATTAAAGACTATACATTAGATGAATTAAAAGAAGAACTAAAAGAAATCGGAGAAAAGCCATTTCGAGCAGAACAAATATATAAATGGCTTTATGAAGCAAGAGTTTCTGATTTTGATGAAATGACCAATTTATCATTAGAATTAAGAGAAAAATTAAAACAAATCTATGAAATAAAAGAATTTAAAATATTAAAAAAACAAGTAGCATCAGATGGAACAAGAAAATATTTATTTGATGTCTTAGACGGAAATGCCATTGAAACTGTATTAATGGAGTATCATCATGGATTTAGTATTTGTGTATCATCTCAAATTGGTTGTAAAATGGGATGTAAATTTTGCGCATCCACAGGAATTCCATTTGCAAGAAATTTAAGTAGTGGAGAAATTATTGAACAAATTATGGCTGTAGAAAGAGATGCCAATGTTAGAATCTCTAATATTGTCTTTATGGGAATCGGAGAACCATTAGATAATTATGATAATGTCGTAAAAGCAATTCGAATTATCAACCATCCAAAAGGATTAAATATAGGAGCAAGACATATTAGTATATCAACAAGTGGTTTAGTACCAAAGATTTATCAATTGGCAGAAGAAAATATACAATGTACCTTATCCATTTCTTTACATGCAACAACAGATGAACAAAGAAGCGAAATGATGCCAGTAAACAATAGATATCATATAGAAGAATTACTACAAGCATGTAAGGACTATATTGAAAAAACACATAGAAGAATCTCATTTGAGTATGCATTAGCAAAAGAAAATAATGATAACTTAGAAGATGCCAAACGATTAGTAAAATTGTTAAAAGGGATGCTTTGCCATGTGAATTTAATTCCTATTAATAAAATTGAAAATGGAGCATATACAAAAAGTTCAAATGAAAATATCATGAAATTTAGAGATTATTTAAATGACCATGGGATTGTGGCAACCATTAGAAGAGAACTAGGATCAGACATAGATGCAGCATGTGGGCAATTAAGAAGAAAAAATCTGAAACGATAGGGACGTGCCAAATCGGACATTTTTTGTCCAAAAGGGACAGGTCATAATAAACATTTATAACTATTTTTGTTGATTATAAATTTAATGTATTTATCCAAATTAGTAAAAAGAAAATAAAACAGAAAAAATATATGTTATATAAAATTTTCTGTTTTATTTTTTATTATATTTTAATAACAAATTAGTCCTGTCCCTTTTGGACGAAAAATGTCCAATTTGACACGTCCCTAATGGTTCAAAATTTCAAGCAAACTCTCAATATCTTTTTTACAATTCATCATTTCATAGTCTTTAATTGCTTTTTGACAAAATTCTTCAGCTTTTTCAAAGTCATTTGTATAAACAGAGTATATGGTTTGTAATCGATAACATAGAGCTTCGTTTCGAATATCATCTAAATCATTGTCTTTTAGAAATTTTTCGCAAGCTTTTAATTGTGTATTTGCTTTTTTCAAAAGATTCGTGTCTTTACTAGTTACATAATTTTCTAATAGCAAAGAAATTAATAAAAGGCGATAATCTGCTTGCCCACGAGTGAAATTGGCAAGTTTTGCTTCTTCTAGACGTTCAATTAACATGTTATATTTTAAATCAAAAGTATTTTCGATTTTTAAATAACATCTGGTAATCCATAAATCTGTTACCAATTTTCGATATTCGTTAATATAAGGAAAATAGTTTTCTTTAATATTCATCCATATGTCATAACTTTCTTTGTAATTTTTCAAACAGTTACAAGTGTACAAAGCTTTTACATGATAAAATAAGCAAACAATACGTTTTTCTAAAGAATCTTTTCCTTTATCAACAATTTTTGAAGCAATATCTAAATATTTCTCTGCTTCTTCTTGGTTTTGTGATTTAGACATGATATTAATATAATCACATAAAGCTTCTAATTCCTCATTTTTATCTTGAATCATATTTGCCATTTTCGCTCTTTTTAAATGTGGGGAATCTTCACCTTTATTCCACATACCTCTAACATAAATATAGTATTTTAAATTTCTAATAATGGTAATATATTCTTTATATAATATATTTTCTTCTAACATATTTAAAACATGTTTTGTAATGTTCCATTCGTCTAATTCATCAAATAATTTTAATTTAGAAATGTTATTATAACATTCACCTACATAGGCAGATTTATCCATATAAAATTTTGCCAATTGTTTCAAAAATGTTTCTTTATCAAAATCTTCTTCAGAAGCATTTACTAAGACAAGTGTTTTGATTAAATTGTGCATATCTAATCTAGGATTATTTTGAATAATCGGGATTAATAAATCATTTGTATAACATTCTGTAATGGCTTCTTGCCACTCAGTTGATAATATATCTAAATGCAATATGTAGGAAACAAGTTCAATGGATATGGTATATTTAAAATTTGCACAAATAATGACGATTTTTTTGGCGATTGGACTTAATTCTTTCCATATATCATGAATGATTTTTTCTGACATGAGTTTATAATCTTCATTTGTTTTTGTATATTTAGAAATGGCTTTTTCCAAAGAAATTCCAAGCTTATTGGCATTGACAATTTTTTTCATTAAATAGATAGAAGCAAATGGAATGCCACCAGTAATGGAATATAATGTATCGACTAATGAAGGTTGCATATCCATAATTTTTCTAAAATCTTCAGTTGTATGAAGCATAGCTTTTAGCTCTTCCTTAGAAATGAAGTCATTAATACAAAAACTAGAACAATAGGTATCTAAGGAATTTTCATATTGATGATAGGGAATAGAAGTAATCATTACTATTTTTGAAAACTTAGAAAAGTTTTTTACAAAGGTAATGGTTTCATCTTGGATAATGTCATCATCAAAATCGAATATAAGGATAGATTTACTGTTTTTTATAAATTCAAGACAAGCAGCTTGTTTTTCTTCAGGTTTAATTTCTGCTTTATTTTCTAAATTAAAAAGTAAAATGGTATCTAAAATAGTAGATAGTTGATTTTCCTTTTTTAGATTAATCCAAATCATATTTTCAAATTTATTTTTTAAGCTCAAATCATACATATATGCCATAACAGATTTTGATTTTCCACCTAATTTATATCCATAAATATAAGCAATATTAATAGGATGATTGATAAAATCATCTAAAAACGAAGTTAGTTTTTGAGAACGAATAATTTTGCTTAAGTCTTGAGGAATTAAATTATTTTTTGTTTGGATAGTTGTATCCTGAAAAACAACTGTATTAGTAACAGATAAATAATTTTTAGCAAATGTATCAATCTTAGAATCATCCACTTGTACCAATTTTGCATATTCTAGGATTCCTTGCAGAAAACTAGGAATGTCTTTTGGAATACTACCAGTTAAGAATTTTCGTATACTCACTTCTGCATAATGGGTATAATCTGCAATTCTGGTATAGATATATGTTTTGCTAGGTAATTCTCCTTTTATATTATGTTTTTTTATAGATACTTTCATTTCATTAATAAAATCAGATAATAGTTTTGCTCTGTTTGTTTTTACGATATCTTGTTCCATAGGTTCCTCCATCAATAACAAAATCTATTTTTATTATACCATTATTTTACATAAAAGTACAAGGATAGAAGGGAATATCGCCATAAAGAAAATAAAAATTGATAATTTTTTTATCAATTTTAAAAAACTGTATTTTGAAAACTTTAGAAAATGAGATTAACATAAAATAAAATGGGCATATATTAAGCAAGAAATTAAATGCTTGAAATGCTAAACTTAAATTCTTTAATAAAGGATTTGTAACAAAAAACATTTAATGTAAAAATAAAGGAGGAGACAATATGATTTATAATCTGACATTAAATGATAGAACACAGAGGAAAGTGCTTCGGGAGTTAGAAACAACAGAAAAGTTGATTTCAAAAGTTGCAACAAAACTTTCATCAACACAGAAAACTTGTGATATTTATGCAATGTCTGATTTAGGGATTGCACATAATGTTACAAGAATGCGGGGCGGTTTCTTTACAGGTGCTGCATATTTCTGGAAGCAAGCAGATACTCCATTCATTCCAGTAGATGCTACAATTAATGTCTGTGGTACAGCTTTGTATAAAATAAGTTCTGATATAAGTATAACAGAATTCAAAGAGAGATGTGAGAAAGCTTTGGCAGACACATCAAAGTATGATTGGAATTTTACCAATGGTAATCACTTTATTTCTTTGTGTCATCTGGAGAATGATGAGAATCGCATAGGAATGAAGAAAGGTTACTACATGCTTGTTCATGCTTCAGCATGTGAGTATAAGGAACAGCTGTATCCTGTTATAGGAAACTGGTACTATAATAGTATCTTAACAGAAAGGTTAGGAGAGTACCGGTATCTGAGATTTATAACAGGAAAGACGGCAGAAAGGTTTTATCAAATGGCAGAAATGCTGGAATCCTTTAATAGAAAAAGGAATTATTTTTTCTGTAAGCAAGTTTTAGCAGGAAAAATGGGAAAGGAAATTTTAAATGTTTCTCATTATGGAATGCCAAATATAAGTGAAATACTGATTGGCGTTCAGAGGACTGCAGGACTTGCAACATTACTCACAAGTCCAGGGAAGCCTATATATATAGTGAAAAAGGAAGAAAAATCTAAAAATCACTATATTCCTCATGGTTTCGGATTGGAATTACCAGAAAATAGTGATTTTACCTATTGTGAAAATGGTATACAAATAGGTGAAATGAACTTTTCCGCTGGTAGTATTACCATTGGAGAAGATACGGTTAATCGGCATGGATTTCCTGAAAAGGATAACGAGCTGAGAAATTATGTTAGAAAAATAGCACAGATTAATGAATTAGAAATTTGTGCAGAATTAAAACAAATTTGCTCATTCTCAGCAAATGGCTTTAAAGTATGGAGGTAATTGTATGGTGCTATATGTAACAAGGCATGGAGAAACAGACTGGAACTTGTATGGTAAAGTACAAGGAAAAGCAGATATGACGCTTAATAGTAAAGGAATAGAACAGGCAAAAGAAACAATGGAAAAGCTAAAAGAAGAAAACATTGATTTCATTATCTGTTCACCATTAAAAAGAGCAAGAGAGACGGCTGAGATTATCAACTCAGAGAAAAATATTCCCATTATCTTTGATGAAAGAATTTCTGAAAGAGATTTCGGGGAAATGGAAGGAATGTCTAAAGATGACTTTGATTTTGAGGCATTTTGGAATTATGAGAAAAATGTAACTTATGAAAAAGCTGAAAATATCAGAGTTTTCTTTAATAGAATATTTTTATTTTTAGATGAGATAAAAAAGAAGTATAAAGATAAGAATATTTTATTAGTAACCCATGGAGGCGTTAGTATAGCCGTTAACTGCTATTTTAATGGAGTGCCTCAAAACGGAGCATGTTTACCACTATGTATTAAAAACTGTGAGGTAAAAAGTTTTCCGTTTTAAATAACATATTAGGAGAGTGCATATGAAGCAAATCATTTTTTTGAGACATGCAGAGACCAAGGTGAATGCAGAAGGTCGGTTTTGTGGAATAATAGATACAGATATTACAGAAGAGGGAAGAAAACAGGCAGAAAAAATGAGAGAAATATTTAAAGAATATCATTTTGATGCCATTTATTGTTCACCTCTTAAAAGAACAAAACAGACTTTAGCGGCGATTTTCCCAAATCGGGAATTCATTGAAGAGGATGGATTTACAGAAATCGGTCTTGGAGATTGGGAAGGCTTAAAGAAGGAGAATGTTAATCAGAAACTTCGAAAAGCCTTTCAACAAGGAGATTATGCACCACCTCGTGGCGAGAAGCATGAAGAAGTAGAAGAAAGAGTAAGAGAAACAATTGAAAGAGTTTTTGCAACTTATCCAGATAATTCTCTAATTTTAGTTTGTACAAGTAATGGCATTATGAGAACAATTAAAAGAATGTACCATATAAAAACAGAGAATATTATGTCAAAAAATTTAGAGTATTTTACATTAGAAGTACCTAAATAAAAGAAGCATAAAAAAGAAAACCAGGATTTAGAAATTATTTTCTAAGTCCTGGTTTTATAGTATAGCCTTACATATTAGTTAGAAAAGTAATGTGTGTAAAATTGACTTTTTCTAACTTCTAGAGATAAGGTGTGTCCCTTTTGTTTCATTTTGGAACGATTTGGCACGTCCCCAACGTTTCACTTTAAAGAATAATACAAATCAATCCACCACTACCTTCATTAACTATTCTTTCTAATGTTTCTTGTAACTTGATTTGTGCTTCTTCAGGCATTTTAGCAAGTTTGGTTTGTAAGCCTTCATTTACTAATTCATGTAGACTCTTTCCAAATATATTTGATTCCCAGATTTTTTGAGGATCACTTTCAAATCCGGAAAGTAAGTAATTGACTAATTCTTCTGATTGTTTTTCAGAACCAACAATAGGACATACTTCGGTTGCAACATTTGTCTTAATAAGGTGAATAGAAGGTGCCATGGCTTTTAGTTTTACACCAAATTTTGATCCTTGTTTTACCATTTCTGGTTCTTCTAGAATTAATTCATCCATTGATGGGGTAACAATTCCATAACCTTTTCGATTAACTTCATCTAAGGCATAAGCGATTTTATCATATTTCTTTTTCACATCAGCCAATTCTGAAATAATACTAAACAAATCACCTTCGTTAGAAACTGGAACGCCTGTAATTTCTGTCAGTACTTGATAAAATAATTCTTCCTTTAAAGTGATTTCTACATTGACTCTACCAGTTCCTAATTGAATATCTGTTACAGAAGTTTTAGAAATGATTTCTGTTTGTTTAATGGTTTCTGCACAGCCTGAGATTTCTTTTAGGACATTTACATTAGAAAAAGCATCTTTAATTTCTTTATATAATTCTGTTTTTAAAGGGTGTGACATATCTAATCCATCAATCCATCTAGGAAATTTGATGCAGATTTGGTCAACAGGAAATTCATATAATACTTTTGAAAACATCGTATTAATATTTTCAATCGTTAAATATTCACAATTAAGAGGCATAACAGATGTATTGTATTTTTCGCTTAGTTCTTCTGCAAGCTCTTTTGTATATTCTGAATCAGGGTCATTTGAATTTAATAAAATAATAAATGGCTTATTTAAAGCTTTTAATTCATTAACAACTCTTTCTTCAGCTTTTACATAATCTTCCCTTGGAATATCTGTGATAGTTCCATCAGTTGTAACTAAAACACCAATCGTAGAATGTTCTTCAATTACCTTTTTTGTCCCAATTTCAGCGGCTGTTTCAAAAGGAATTTCTTCTTCAGACCAAGGTGTTTTTACCATTCTAGGCATGTCATCTTCTAAATAGCCAATTGCATTATCTACTAAATATCCAACACAATCTACTAATCTCGCTTTGAATTTTAAATTGTCATTTAAGGTGATTTCAATTGCTTCATTAGGAACGAATTTTGGCTCTGTTGTCATGATAGTTCTACCACCAGCACTTTGTGGTAATTCATCTTTGGCCCTTTCTTTTTTGTATTCATTATCAATGTTGGGAATGACTAATAAATCCATAAATCTTTTAATAAAAGTGGATTTACCAGTTCGTACAGGACCAACGACTCCTACATAAATATCTCCATCAGTCCTTTTTGCGATGTCTTGATACAATCTTGTATTTTCCATCTATATACCTCCTTTTAATCACTTTCAAAATGTTTGCATACTTTTAGAAAATGTGATTTTCTAAAAGTAAAATCGTTGCACAGAATTTTACTTACATAAAATTGGCGCACGAACAAAGACGCGACATGTAATTTAACTAAAAGGACAAAGTTTCTAATCATGTCGCTTTTGTTCTAAATTACTTTACTTAATGTATATTGGAATTTTTCTAGGTTTATGACAAGTTTTCCAAAAAACTTGATAAAAATATTTGAGTATGATAAAATGTCAATATTAAAATGAAAACATATACTATACTATATTAGCTAAAAGGGGCGAAACAAAATGGATAAAGTACAGGATACAATAGATATATTAAAAATGTATAATCAAGAACATATTATAAAATTGATAGAAAAATTAGATGAAGATAAAAAACAAGCATTGGTAGAACAAATTAGCAAAATTGATTTTCACCAATTAAAAGAATTATATGACAATACAAAAAAAGAAATAGAAATAAAAGAAAATAAAATAGAACCATTACCATATTTAGATAAGAAAAAATTATCAGAAGAGCAAAAAGAAGAATTTCAAAGATTGGGAGATGCCATCCTAGAAAAGGGTGAATATGCTGTGGTAACCATGGCAGGAGGGCAAGGAACAAGATTAGGACATTCAGGACCCAAAGGAACTTTTAAATTAGATGTTTATGGAAAAGGAAAATATCTATTTGAAATTTTGGCAGAAAATTTAAAAGAAGCAAATCAAAAATATGGAAGAGTCATTCCATGGTATATCATGACGAGTAAACAAAATAATGATGAAACGATTGAATTCATGGAAAAACATAACTATTTTGGATATGACAAAGATTCCGTAAGATTTTTTGCACAAAGTGAATTACCTTTAGTAGATGTAAATGGAAAACTATTAGTAGGAAAAGACATGAAAATAAAAGAAGCCTCAGATGGAAATGGTGGTACATATTCTTCTCTAAGAGCAAGTGGATGTCTAGCAGAAATGAAAGAAAAAGGAATCAAATGGGTATTTATCGGAGGAGTCGATAATGCTTTACTAAAAATGGCAGATACCATTTTATTAGGAATGGCAATTGATAAAAAAGTACAAATTGCGTCAAAATCAATTGTTAAAGCAAATCCACATGAACGTGTTGGAGTATTTGCGAAAATGAATGGACACCCAGCAGTTATCGAATATTCAGAAATGCCAGAAAAAATGGCAGAAGAAGTGGATAGTGATGGAGAACTAAAATATGGAGAAGCCCATATTATGTGTAATCTATATACAATAGAAGCCATTGAAAAAATTAGTAAAGAAACATTAATATATCATAGTGCTTTTAAGAAAAATTCATATATAGATGAAGACGGAAAAGAAGTGATTCCACAAGAGCCAAATTCATACAAATTCGAGTCATTTATCTTTGATGCATTTGCATTATTTGATGATATTGCCATATTAAGAGGAAAAAGAGAAGATGACTTTGCACCAGTCAAAAATAAAGAGGGAGTCGATAGCCCAAAAACAGCAAAGGAATTATATGAAAAATTCTGGAACAGAAATTAAGGAGATAGAAAAGATATGGAAGAATGTAAAATTAAAAATTTATATAATTTAGAAGAAACAATTGCAAAAGAATTGCTAGAAAAAAGTACATATCCATGGGAAGTATTGCCTGATATAGGAGAGTATATTTTAGAATTAGGAGAAAAACTAGACAAAGAAGAATATGAAAAAGTAGGAGAAAATGTTTGGATTGCTAAAAGTGCAAAAGTAGCACCAACTGCCTATATTAATGGACCTGCCATTATAGGAAAAGAAGCAGAAGTAAGACATTGTGCATTTATTAGAGGAAATGCCATTGTAGGAGAAGGTGCTGTTGTTGGAAATTCTACAGAATTAAAAAATGTTATTTTATTTAATAAAGTGCAAGTTCCACATTATAACTATGTAGGGGATTCTATTCTAGGATATAAAGCACACATGGGAGCAGGATCTATTACATCTAATGTAAAATCAGATAAACAATTAGTGGTTATCAAAAATGGAAAAGAAACCATAGAAACGAAAAGAAAAAAAGTAGGAGCTATGCTTGGAGATAATGTTGAAGTAGGTTGTGGTTCTGTATTAAACCCAGGAACAGTCATTGGAAGAAATTCAAACATTTATCCATTGTCTTCAGTAAGAGGTGTTGTTCCAGAAAATAGTATTTATAAAAATAAAAATGAAGTAGTAGAAAAACAAGATAGATAAAATTAATTATAATTAATAAAATAAGAAGTGATAAAAGATATCCCTATTAGTAGCATCTAATGAGGATATTTTTTTGATATAAAGTTTAGGAAAACAAAAAATTTCTTGAAGTGGAATACTCCAAGAAATTTTTACAATGCAATATTATCAATAAATAGTGATAAAGTCAAGCAAAACATAAAATATTATGTGATAAAAAATAGAAAGAAAATTCTATAAAAAAATCTCTCAAATGCGGATAATAAATAGAATATATGAGATATTTATTTTCTTAGAGTATTCCACTCTAAGAAAGCATTAAAATAGTTTATAGCAGTATAGCAAAAGAAAAAACAAATGTAGAAAACAAAAGAAGGGAGATTTTTAGAATGAAAAGCATAACAAAACAAATGAATAATGGTATTACGTTAATTGCATTGGTAATTACAATAATAGTTTTATTAATTTTAGCAGGTGTAACAATTGCAACTTTAACAGGAGATAATGGAATATTAACAAAGGCAAGCGATGCAAGTAAAGAAAGTGAAATCGCATCGGTAAAAGAACAAGCACAATTAGATATTAGCAATTGGATAACAGGAAAGATGGAGAATGGAGAAGATGCAACAGTAGATACTTGGGAAGATATAAAAACAATATTAGATGAGGCAAATACAGATGAAGAAAATAGATATTATGTAGAAGTTACAGAAGAAGGGGTAGAAACACCAAGTGGATATATAGTGCCTATAGAAGAGTTATACACGAATAGTTCAGAAAATAGTGATTTTGATGAAAATGAGTTGACAATAGGGACTGCAATAAATGCAGATAAATATGGACAGAAAGTAACAAATTATACTGTACAAACATCAGAAATGAGTACAAATGTATGGAGATTGTTTTATCAAGATAATAATTATACATATTTAATAACAGATGAATGTGTTGGACGTTATAGACCAAGTAATTATTATAGTTCATATACAGATGGTTCAATGGTAAGTACAATAGGGCAAAAATTAAATCCAATGTTATTAGAATCTGGAACATTTTTTGATGATACTAATGTAGATGCTAGTATACAAACAACAGCATGGTTAACAGATTCAGAAGAATGGAAAAATTACAAAAATAGTGATGCAGTATTTGCAATAGGAAGTCCAACATTAGAATTGTATGTGGCATCATTTAATGCGACAGCAACTGCAAATGAAGCAACGGCAATAGCAACATTGAGATTGGGAACACATGGGTATTCTATGCCTGGAGTAAGTCTAGAAACATCATATAACTATGGAATTTATAATAAAAATACAACTTCTAATTGGTGGATTGCTTCACCTACTAGTGGTGGTAATGGACAGTTTGTGGTAAATGCTAGTGCAGGAATTTTTAGTGATTTTTCTGTAAGTAATAGTAGCTTTGCAATTCGCCCAATTGTATGTATTCCAACATCTGTATTCAATAGCAAATATTTATCATCATTGGTTGACGAATAAAATTTGATAGAGAGTAATAAAAAAGAACTTTGTAAAACTAACATAGAAAGAAAAATTTTTCATAAAGGAATTTTTATAAATTCCTTTATTTTTTTATTCCAATTGTATATAATAGGAAAGAAAAAATGAAACAAAATTTTAATAGGAATGATTGAACGGTTTGGTCCGTTCCTATCGTTCAATAAACAAGATGATAATTTTAAAATAAGAGGTGCAAAATGAATAAAACAGAAGCTAAAAAAAGAATAGAAGAATTAAGAGAAAAGACAGAATATTATGCAAAAAAATATTATGATGATGATAAACCAGAAATATCAGATTTTGAGTATGATATGTTAATGGTAGAATTAAGAAACTTAGAAAAAGAGTATCCAGAATTTATTTCAAAAGATTCTTTAACACAAAAAGTAGGTGGACATGTTAAAGAAGGATTCCAAAAAGTAACACATGAAGTGCCACTTCAAAGTTTGCAAGATGTATTTAGTTTTGAAGAAGTAGAAGAATTTGATGAAAGAATCAGAAAACAAGCTGAGGAAAATGGAATAAAAGAAGTTAATTATGTAGTAGAAACGAAAATAGATGGATTATCTGCTGCATTAGAATACAAACAAGGAAAGTTTGTAAGAGGTGCTACCAGAGGAAATGGACTAATTGGAGAAGATGTTACAGAAAATCTAAAAACAGTAAAAACGATTCCGATGGAATTAACAGATAAAATAGATATTACAGTTAGAGGAGAAGTCTTTATATCAAAACAAGATTTTGAAAAGATGAACCAAGAAAGAGAAGAAAATGAAGAAGAGTTATTTGCTAATGCTAGAAATGCAGCAGCGGGTTCATTAAGACAATTAGATAGTAAGATAACAGCCAAAAGACCACTAGATATCTATATTTTTAATGTACAAAAAATAGAAGGAAAAACATTTAACTCTCATTTTGAAGAACTAGAATATTTAAGTAAATTAGGATTTAATGTCAATCCAGTTAGAATTCCTTGTAAAACGATTCAAGAAGCAGAACAAGCAATTGAAAAAATTGGAGAAGATAGAGAAAACTTAACATTTGGAATTGACGGAGCGGTTATCAAAGTAGATGATTTACATTTTAGAGAAATATTAGGTTCAACGATAAAAGTTCCAAGATGGGCAGTAGCATATAAATATCCACCAGAGAAAAAAGAAACGATTTTAAAAGATATTATTTGCCAAGTGGGAAGAACAGGTGTCATCACACCAATGGCCATATTAGAGCCAGTCAAAGTTGCAGGATCAACCATATCAAAAACAACGCTTCACAATGAAGATTTTATTAAAGAAAAAGACCTAAAAATTGGAGATACAGTTGTTATTCAAAAGGCAGGAGATGTCATTCCAGAAATTGTAGAAGTAGTAAAGAATAAAAGAACAGGAAATGAAAAAGATTTTGAAATGCCAAAAGTATGTCCTGTATGTGGAGCACCTACTGTAAGAGAAGAAGGAGAGGCTGCAGTAAGATGTACAGGAATTGAATGTCCAGCAAAATTGTTCAGAAATTTAGTTCATTTTGTTTCAAGAGAAGCAATGGATATTTTTGGATTAGGAGAAAATATCATTCAACAATTATTAGATAACAAATTGATTAAAAATATAGCAGATATTTATACATTAAAATTTGAAGATATTGCTTCTTTAAAGAAAAATGGAAAGAAATTTGCACAAAATTTAGTAGATGCTATAGAAAGAAGTAAGCAAAATGATTTGTCAAAATTGATAACTGCTTTAGGAATTCGTCATGTTGGTGTGAAAGCTTCAAGAATGTTGGCAAAGAAATATAAGACAATGGATAATCTAATGAATGCAAGTTTTGAAGAATTAAGTATGATAGATGATATTGGACCAATTGTGGCAAATAGTATTAGAGAATTTTTCTTAGAAGAACAAACAATAGATTTAATTAATAAATTAAAAACAGCAGGGGTTAATATGAATTCATTAGAAGAGGAAAGTGAAGATAATCGATTTGAAGGAAAAACATTTGTATTAACAGGAAGTCTAGAAGAGTTTACAAGAAATGAAGCCTCTGAAATCATAGAAAGATTAGGAGGAAAAACATCAGGAACAGTATCTAAGAAAACAGACTATGTATTAGCAGGAGAAGATGCAGGAAGCAAATTAACAAAAGCACAAAATTTAGGTGTTACAGTTATATCAGAAGCAGAATTTAAAGAAATGTTGGAACGTTAGGGACGTGCCAAATCGTTCCGTTTTGAAACGTTTTGACCCGTCCCTAATGTTCCAAAATGAAACAAAAGGGACAGACCTTGTAGGAAAAAGGAGGAAAAAATGGACAAAAACTATACATTTGAAATGATGTGGGAAGATTTAGATGATGGTTATCAAATCTATTATACTTATGTAAGAAATCGATATTTGTTATTTAAAACAGCATCAAATTGCTATACACAAAAACTATTATCTAAAAATCCTAAAAATCCACAACCTAAAATGACGATGTTGACGCTAAAAAGAGTAAAAGAAATGTTTCCACATATGGAAAATATTGAATATCGTATAGGAATTATGGATGAAGAGGAATAAGGAACATAATTAAAATATGTAAAGGAAAAGAAAATGATAAAAAATATTATATTTGATTTAATGAATGTGATTATAAAAAAAGATTCTAATATAAAAATAATAATGCATTTTACAAATGATGTTCATAAAGCAGAAGATATACAAAAATACATATATAAAACAGAAGAATGGAAATTGTTAGATTTAGGAAATATTAGCCATGAACAAGCAATAAAACAGATGCAAGGAAAAGCACCAAAGGAATATAGTGAATTAATTGAAGAAGTAATGAATAATAGGTGTCAGTATTATACAGTCAATGAAGAAACTGTGAATATTGCAAGAATATTAAAAGAAAAAGGATATCATATATATGTTTTATCAAATATGTCAGAAGTGGCTTATACATATTTTAAGGATATAGATTTTTTTAAATTGTGTGATGGGATTATGATTTCAGCTTACGAACATTTAGTAAAGCCTGATGAAAAAATCTTTATGACTTTGTTAGATAGATATCATTTAAAATCAGAAGAATGTTTATTTATTGATGATGATGATACAGGAAAAAGTTTAGAAACTGCAAATCGATTAGGAATTTTAGGAAGAAGAGTAAAGCCAAATGATAGCCAAGATGTTCTAACATCAATAAAAGAATATAAAATTGAAATTTAAAAAGTCAATAGAGAAAGTGAAATGAAAGTATGGAAGATATTGAAAAAGTGATAAAACAGACAAATGAGAAAAATCAAGAAAAAGTAGATTGGACAAAAGCTTGGAGTAAAAAATATCCGGTTTTAGCAACATATAAAGATAAAGTAGATGTAGAAAAATATGCTAAAGAAATTAGAAATTTGTTAGAAAGTTTGACCAAAGAATATCAATATACAGAATTGGATGCTATGTTAGTATTAAAAGATATTTTGTATCAAGAATGGAAAAGTCAAAAGAAAAATAAAATGAAATAAAAAGGGATGAATTCACATACAATTCACATTTCTAGCAAAAATTATACATATATAGATTATATATTAATAATCATAAACATCCCCTTTTTTTCAAAAGCTATTCTGTTAAAAAATATAAAAAACAGGATGGCTTTTTATATATTTATATTGCAAAAAGAAATGTGTTAGTATATAATCAGTTGAGAAAAAAAGGAAAGGAGATATAGAGTCATACGCTCTATAGAATAGAAAAATGGCAGTAATTATTGATGGAAAAGAATTAGCAAGAAAAGTAAGAAGTGATTTAAAAATAGAATGTGAAAATTTAAAGAAAAAAGGAATTATACCTAAATTTGCAGTAATTATGGTAGGAGATGATCCAGCTTCAAAGGTATATGTTAGAAATAAAAGTAAAGCATGTGACGAGATTGGAGTGAAATATGAAGAACATATATTAGATGCTAGTATTACTCAAAAAGAATTAATAGATTTGATTCATAATTTAAATGAAGACAAAAGTGTAAATGGAATATTATTACAAAGTCCTATTCCAAAACATTTAGACATAGATGAAGCATTTAGAGAAATATCTTATGAGAAAGATGTAGATGGTTTTAATCCTATCAATGTAGGAAAACTATTATTAAATCAAGATACTTTTATATCTTGTACGCCATTTGGTATTATGAAAATGTTTGAAGAATATCATATAGAT
>CALXLP010000019.1 GCA_944389225.1 uncultured Clostridia bacterium
GCAGCTAACAAAATTTTGCCATCAATTGTTGGTATCCAAATTGAATATAATGTAACATCTATGTTCTCTATTTTTGGAGGAAATCAAACCTCTACAGCTACTGCAACTGGTTCAGGTATTATCATCAGTGATGATGGATATATTTTAACAAACAACCATGTTGTTTCTTCTAGTGAAGCAGAAGCATATTATCAAGTATCAGAAGCAACAAAAATTACAGTTACTTTATTTAATGATGACACACAATATGATGCTAAAATTGTTGGTACTGACGAAGAAACAGACTTAGCTGTTATAAAAATTGACGCAACTGGCTTAACAAAAGCAGAATTTGCTGATTCTGATTCTATTAAAGTAGGAGAATTTGCAATGGCTGTTGGTAGCCCTTTAGGTTTACAAAGTACAATTACATGTGGTGTTGTTAGTGCCGTTAACAGAGAAGTTACCGATTCAGATGGTAAAACTTATACTTTAATTCAAACAGATGCCGCTATTAATGCCGGTAATAGTGGTGGTGCTTTAGTAAATAGTGAAGGAAAAGTAATTGGTGTTAATACTTTAAAATTAACTGGTAATGATGTTGAAGGTATGGGATTTGCTATACCAATCAACTCAACAACAGATATTACTTCTCAATTAATTCAATATAGTAAGGTAAGAAGACCATATATAGGCGTTACAGGAATGGACCTAGATGCTGAAACTGCTAAGAAAAATAATTTAGTAGAAGGTATCTATGTAAAAGATGTTGAAACATTTTCTGCTGCTGAAAAAGCCGGTATAAAAATTGGTGATGTTATTGTAAAAGCAGATGGAAAAGATGTTAAAACAATGGATGAATTAAATGAAATTAAAAATTCACATAGTATTGGTGATGAAATGACAATTACTGTTAACAGAGATGGTCAAGAAAAAGATTTAACAATTACATTAGGAGAACAACCTTAGTTAAACATTTGCCTTAAATCTTAAAAAATAAAGTTTAGAAATATTTTTATAAAAAATTTTCTAAGCTTTATTTTTTTCTTAAATTACTTACTTGTTTTAATGATTACTTTTTTTTCACTTTTAGTTCACAAAATGGACAAATTTACAGATTATAATACAAACATAATCAGTAATGGATTACTGATTGAAATAAAAAAACATCCCCTTTTATTTTCAAAAAGAGAAGCTTCAAAGCTTCTCTCTTTTTTTATCCCCCAAAAAAAGTTGCCATTCCACTCATCGCATTGGCAACCTTTTTACTTCTCTATACAATTACTAAATCCATTTCACTTGTTATATTTTCATTTCCATAAGCATATATGATATAAATCTTTCCATCTTTTACAAAAAATTCTTGTGAATTTTCTATTTTATACATTTCATCTTCTGGATTTCTTTCAAAAATCCCATATCCTAAACTTCTTAAATCTTCTACTCTTTGATGTTCTGATTCTATTTCTTGATTTATTTTATTTTGCACATCATTAACATTTAAATTCTTTAAATTTATCATTTCTTCTAACGTGATTTCTTTATTATTTCTTAAATCATAATTAAATGTTTGAATAATTAATCTTTGTGCACTTGATCCTTCTTTTAGATTTGCTCTAATAATTAAGGATAAAATATCATTTTCTATTGTTGCTTCATATTGAAGTGTATAAATAATATTTTCATTTTCTGTTTGCAATGTACTTTCTGCTTTTTCTTCATAAGTTTGTTTAATTTCCTCATTATATGCTGCTATTGTTTCATTATCAATATTAATATATGGAATATTGATATTCATATCATAACTATTTTTTTTGCTTTCATCTTTTGTATAATATGTATAGATTATATCTTGCTCTTCATCTATTTTTTTTATATTTACATCTGTTGTATATTCCTCTAAATGATTTTGAAATATATCATTGAAATTAGAAGCTAACAATTGATATTCTTCGTCTGCTTGTGTCAAACTTGAGCCCCCAATTGTGATTAATCTATCTAATTCATCACTTCCATAATAAATTGATAATCCTGCTATAATAACGGCTATAATACAAGTAATGATGGAAATGGTATATATGATAACAGCTTTTATGCTGATTTTTGCTTTCTTTGGTAAATTTACATTCATTTGAATACCTCTTATATTATAATCTTATTTTATTATAGCATTTCTATATAAATATTTCAACATGAAAATAATTAAATTTATTGACTATTCGTGGAATTTGGGGTATGATATATATTGTATATTTATATAGAAATGAGGAGTTTAAAGTATGTTATGTTCAGAATGTAATAAAAACCCAGCTATCCTTTTTTATAAAAAAATTGAAAATGGCAAAGAATCTTTAGAAGGGTATTGTTATGATTGTGCAAAAGCAAAAGGCATTAACCCTAATGAAGTATTATATAGACAAAATGAAATTTTATCTAAAGACAATGTAAATTTAAATGATATGACAAAACAATTTGAAACCATTTTTAAAGATTTAGCTGAAAATATTAATTTAGAAGATATTGAAAATATCGATGGTGCCATCACCTTTGAAAATAATGGTGATGACAATGGAGATGGTTCTGGTAAAGTATCAGGTGCAGCCATTCCATTAAGTTCATTATTCTCTAATATGTTTGGAAATTCAAATAATAATGGTAATAATGAACAAGAATTAAATAATGGCAGAAAGAAAGTAAAAGTAGAGAAAAAGAAAAATACAAAACAAAATAAAAAGAAAAAATTCTTAGATACTTATGGTACCAATCTAACTGCAAAAGCAAAAAACAATCAATTAGATATTGTTATTGGAAGAGATAATGAAATTAAAAGAATTATCCAAATTTTAAATAGACGTTCTAAAAATAATCCTTGCTTAATTGGTGAACCAGGTGTTGGTAAAACAGCGATTGCACAAGGATTAGCTATTCGAATTGCCAATCAAAATGTGCCTGCAAAATTATTAAACAAAGAAGTTTACCTTTTAGATATGACAGCTGTTATTGCAGGAACACAATTTAGAGGACAATTTGAATCTAGAATGAAAGGAATCATTGATGAATGTAAAGAATATGGAAACATCATTTTAGTAATTGATGAAATTCATAATATCATTGGTGCCGGTGATGGTGAACATTCTATGAATGCTGCCAACATCTTAAAACCAGCACTTTCAAATGGTGAAATCCAATTAATAGGTACAACTACTTTGAAAGAATACAGAAAATATATTGAAAAAGACTCTGCTTTAGAAAGAAGATTCCAACAAGTTTTAGTAGAAGAACCAAATATTGATGATTCTATTGGAATCTTGGAAGGTATTAAAAAATATTATGAAGAATATCATAAAGTAAAAATTTCTTCAGATGTCATTAAACAAACTGTTATTATGTCTGAAAAATATATTCATGATAGATTTTTACCAGATAAAGCAATTGATATTTTAGATGAGGCTTGTTCAAGAATCAATTTAGAAAATAAAGAATTATTTACTTTAGAAAAATTAAAACAGGAATTAGAACAAGTACAAGCAGAAAAAGAAGAAGTCATTGCTGCTGATTCTACAGAAGATTATCAAAGAGCAGCTGATTTAAAAACTCGTGAATGTCAATTAATTGAACAAATTGATAAACTAAATGAAACGATGAAACCTAGACAATTGACAGTTCAAGATATTGCCAATGTTATTGAAAGTTGGACAAAAATACCTGTACAAAAAATTACAGAAGCAGAAACACAAAAATTATTAAACCTAGAAACCAATCTTCACAAAAGAATTATTGGTCAAGATGAAGCTGTAAGTGCTGTAGCAAGAGCCATTCGTAGAAATAGAGCAGGTTTAAAATCAACTAAGAGACCACCTTCATTTATCTTTGTTGGTCCTACTGGTGTTGGTAAAACAGAACTTGCTAAGAGTTTAGCTTATGAAATGTTTGGATCTGAAGATTCTATTATTAGAATTGACATGTCAGAATATATGGAGAGTCACTCTACTTCTAAATTAATTGGTGCGCCTCCAGGATATGTTGGTTATGATGATGCAGGACAATTAACTGATAAAGTTAAAAGAAAACCATATTCTATTATTTTATTAGATGAAATTGAAAAAGCACATCCAGATGTATTTAATATTTTATTACAAGTATTAGATGATGGAATCTTAACAGATAGTCAAGGAAATTCTGTTAGTTTTTCAAATACAATTATCATTATGACATCAAATGCAGGTTCTAACTTAAACAATAATTCTATTGGATTTGGAAACTCTATGATTAATAAAAATAAGATTATGGATAGCCTAAAAGATGTATTTAGACCTGAATTCTTAAATAGAGTTGATGAGATTGTTACATTTGACCCATTAACGAATGAACAATTATTACAAATTGTTGATTTAATGTTAAATGATACTGTTAAAGCGTTAGCAGATAAGGATATCAAAATGAATATTACAAAATCTGCTAAAAACTATATTTTAGAAAAAGGAACAGATATTAAATTTGGAGCTAGACCTTTAAGAAGAGCTATCCAAAGATATATTGAAGATGAATTATCTGAAATGATATTAAAACAAGAGTTATTAGATGGGCAAACTGTCAACATTGATTTTGTAGATGGAAATTTAAAATTTGAAGTAAAATAGGAGATTTTTATGTTAAAACATGTACCAAACGCACTAACAATTATTCGATTTTTATTAATACCATTTATTGTAATAAACATTTTTAATGGAAATTATATCATTGCTTTTATCTTCTTCACAGTATCTGGAGCCACAGATATTGCTGATGGATTTATTGCGAGAAAATTTAATTTAATATCCAACTTTGGGAAATTAATGGATCCTTTGGCAGATAAGTTGACTCAAATCGCAACACTTGCATCTTTAACTTTAATCCATATTATTCCTATTTGGATATTAGCAGTTGTGTTATTAAAAGAGCTAATTATGATTGCAGGCGCTTCTTTCCTTTATGGTAAAGACGTTGTAGTATATAGCAAATGGTATGGAAAATTAGCAACCGTTCTTTTCTATGTTGCTATTGTATTTTCATTATTAATTAATCAATTTGATTTACCATCTATATGGTCTAATCTGGATTTATGGTTATTCTATTTAGCTTTATTTGCTACTGTATTTTCTTTATTGATGTATATTAAAGATGTTTATAAGAAAGGATTTATTGATAAAGAAGATTTAAAGAAAGAAGTTACCATTGATAAAAAAGAAAGAAAACATAAATAAATTGTAAAAGAAGGAAGATTTCCCCAGCAATTGGAAATCTTCCTTCTTTTATGAGAAGCATTATGCGTTTTCCTTCATGCGCAGTATATGTATGATACCTGCTACTACACACACTAATATAATTAATATGTGTACAGAAACATTCTCCTGCCCCTGTCCAAGAGCAGCGGTAACTGCAATAATAGCGCCTAAGATAAACGTAGCAATTTCATTTTTTTTGTTTCTCATTTTTTTACCTCCTTGTAGCACTCGGAGGCATATCCTCCGAGACTTATCTCTCTTTGGATACAGCATAACGCTACCTTTATTATACCACATTTACATAATTTTTTCAAAATTTATTCATAATCTTCAATTAATTGATTTAATTCTACTCTTCCATTTGCTTCAATCCCATTTTGTAGTTCGATTCTATCTGTTTCTGTTAAGAATTCTGTTGCAATATCTGTTTCTTCTACTAGTTCTTCTGTATCTCCTGTTTTTAAATATACAACCACTTTTTCATCTTTTTCTCTTAAGACATAATGTTCCCCACATTCACTATCAAACTCTCTATATAAAATAATTTGATTTCGTGAAAATTCTTCAATTGTCCATCCTTGATATTGTTCTTGTAAATCCTCTTCTGTTTTGTTTACCAATTCAGTTGGAACACTAGCATATTGTTCAATCGTATGTCCACAATCATTATAATGTCTTCTGAATATAATGGAACAATTGGGAGATATTTTTTCTCCTTCTGAGCTTGTTTCCTCTACTAATGTATTACTTTGTTGCATTTCTTCATACTCATCTGTACATTCATCATAGATTTCTTCTTGATTTTGTTCTGCAATTTCTGTTTCTGTTTTTTTCTGGTCTGAAAAATTATTTATTAAAATAGCACCAATGACGATTCCTAAAATAAATAACACTATAATAGATGAAATGATTATACTTTTTTTCATTTTCTTATATTCCTTTCCAAAGATAAAATTGATTCTTAAAGTTTTTATCATTTTCAAGTTTACCTTTTCTCACCTTTTATAGTATTATTTACCTTTTTTTCTCCTTTATACATTTTCTTGTATTTTTTGGCAACTTTTAATCTTCTATAAACTTTTTCACACGAATCCTACCTTTGCGATTAACATTTATACAAATTTCTCCATCTTCATCTGTTCTAAAAATATGCATACCGAAATGATTGTAACCTTTCAAGAACAACATTGCTTGGATGTCCAAACATGTTATTTTCTCCTACACCAATCATTGCTACTTTACTATTTACTGCTTTTAAAAACTCTTCTGTTGATGAACTTTTAGAACCATGATGAGCAACCTTTAATACAGTTGCCTTTAAATTATCTAAGTTATCACTATATACGCTTAAAATTTTCTTTTCTGCCACTTCTTCTATGTCACCAGTAAATAAGATACTAAAATCTTTATACTGTAATTTCATTACCATGGCATTATTATTTAATTGATTTTCTTCTATTTGTTTTTCGATTGGCCATAATATATGGAAAGTAACATCTCCTATTGTTATCTTGTCACCCATCTTTGCTTCTTGTACTTTTAAATTTTTTTCTTGTACGATTTTTAAGAATGTTTTATAATTTTCACTTTCTTCTCCCTGTTTGCTAATAAATATTTGTCCTATTTTCAATTCTTCTAATAGTGATAATATTCCACCTACATGGTCTTGATCAAAATGAGAAATAAATACATAATCTAACTTTGTATATCCTTTATCTAATATATAAGGTAATAATGTATCTTTTCCCACATCAAATGTACTTGAAGTACTTCCTCCTCCATCAATTAAAATGGTTTTATGATTTGGTGTAATGATAAAACAAGAATCTCCTTGTCCTACATCTAAGAAGTGAATTTCTAAATCTTTCGGGAATTGATAAATTCCTATTAAAAAAATGATTACTAAAATTACTTTATAGGTTCTTACAATAAATGCTTTTATATTCTTTTCTTGGAAAATTTTCTGAAATATTTTCTTCTTTTTCTCATATAATTTGTATTTCATTAATGCAATTAGATTTTTTACTCTTGCTTGTGTCATGTTTAAGTGTTTACTAGTATACATACTGTATATTTGATTTCCTACCAATATTGTAATGTAATAAATAGTGATTATTAAAATATTGGGTGTTGGTACATATATTTTCGAAAATGGTAAATTCGCTAAATTCGAAATTTGTATAAACCCTTTAATAGCTAATGATAAAAAAATAGAAATAAACTGTGAAATTTGTAAATAAATACATGTACTAAAGATAAAAATAATGGATAAAAACATAATCGGACCAATCATGATACTAACTAAAATATTCGTTATCATAAAATAAATCCCAATCATATTAAAATGATAAAGCATCATCGGAAAAATCATAAGTTGTGCGGATAATGTAACAGATATCATGTCTTTTAGTTTCTCTATTAGTTTAGAAATTCGTTTACTTCTTTTTATTCGTATATTATTTTTGATCCATTTTATATTATCCAAATACTGCTTTACATTTTTATTAAATAAGATAATCCCTATCGTACCTAAATATGATAATTGTAATCCAACACCTGTAATGGCATATGGATTTTGGATTAAGATGATTCCTAAGGAAATAGCAATCGATGTCCATATATCATTTTTTCTATACACTAAAAAAGCCAGTATATTCATCATTCCCATGATACCTGCTCTTACAATTGAACTTGTAAATCCTGTTATACTCATATAAAATACCAATCCCAAGATAACCACATATTTTACATGTCTTTTCCCTAACCACTTCTCAAAAATAACTTCTATTCCAATGACAATATAGATAATATGCATACCAGATACTGCTAACACATGAGAAATGTTGGCAATTTGAAATTTTTCTTTTAGCTCTTCTTCTAAAGTTGTCGTATCTCCTAAGATTAGTCCTTTTACAATTTGTGCTTCTTCTTTTTCTAATATATTTTCAATATTCTCTGTAATGACTAATTTGATTGTATTTATACTTTTGTCAATCCAATTTGTATTATTAGAAGATATTTTTTGATATTTTTCAACTTTTAAAGTACCATATATATGAATGGATTTTAAATATAGTTGATAATCAAATCCCCCTGTATTTCTTTGTTCACTTCCTTTTCGAAATTCTCCTTGCAACAATACTTTGTCACCATATTCAAATTCAATATCCTTTTTGACTTCTATATACATTTGTGTGGATTGATACCTATCTGATGAATTTACTGTTAATACCTTTAGTTTATATCGATTTTTATATTCTCTTTCTTCCTGATGACTGATAATAATCCCTTCTACCATTATATTTTCCTCAGGATATAAATTTTCATACTGATTTTCTTGGAATATAAGAATTGTATTAGAAATTATCGAACTAATAATGATGAAAAAAATAACTTGTTTTGTTAAAATTAATTTGATATATCGAATATATCGATAACTAGATAAAATATGAAATTTTTTATGTTTTTTACTTTTAAAACATTTTTTTAAGCCATAAAAGAAAGCTATTAGGATATATAAAAGGACTATACTAAAATTTAAGTATAGCCCCCAAATTATTCCGATTATATATCCTATAACCATAACGACAATTGGTCTTTTTATATTATCTCCTCCAATTTCATTATCATTATAGTATTCTTCTTGCACCTACATAATTATTATTATAATATCCTGTGCTTAAAGAATCAATTCTAACTCCTGTTGATGGAGTTGATGCGTGGATAATCTGTCCTCCACCGATATATATTGCAACATGATTAATTCCAGATTTACCAAACATAACCAAGTCTCCTGGTTGTAAGTTTGCTCTACTAACAGCAACACCATTACTATATTGTCCTGCAGCTGTTCTATTTAAAGATATTCCATATTGTTTAAATATATATGAAGTAAATCCTGAACAGTCAAATCCTGTGCTAGGTGAACTTCCTCCATAAGTATATTTATATCCTAAATATTGTTTTGCTGTTGCAACAATTGCTGAACCATTACCAGATGCTGGTACAGTTGTTGTTTGTGCTGTTGTTGTTTGACTTGTTGTTTTTGTGCTTGTATTTGTACTACTTGTTCTTCTAGAAGTACTTTGGCTTCTTGATGTTTCTTGCTTATTGTTTGATAATAATGAAGTTGAAATATATCCTTCTACATTATTTACTTTTACTTTACTCCAGCCATTTTCTTCACTATAAACTTGAACTTCTGTATTTAATGCTACAGTTGTTACAATTGTACTAGAAGTATTTGCTTCTTGTCTTACGTTAACAGTTGTAGAATTTACATATTGTGTTTTGATTGGTGTTTCTTGAGCTGGTTCTTCTGTCACTTCTTCAACTGGTTCTTCTACTGGCTCATCTTTCTTTAATTTATCTTTTCTTAACCAACCTTTTGTTGTTTGTGTTTCTACACATGCCCATCCATTCATGATTTCTGTGACTGTAACGGTTTCATCTGTTTTTAATTCTATCACATCTGTTGCATTAATTGATGGTATTAATTTTAATCTTGTATCCTCTGAAATTTTGTATTCTCCTAATGTTATTTCTTCTGTACTGTCTGTTTCAGTACCTTCTTCTGTCGTATTTTCTGTTGCCACATTGTTTTCTTGTGTACTATTTTCACTTATTTGATTATTATCTTCTGTAGGTTCTGGATTTGAATTTACTGTAACTAGTTCTTTATTTACATATCCTGTAATATTATTATATGTAATTTGATACCAGTCACCTTCTTCTCCCACGATTTCGACTTCTTGATTCAAAGTAATTTGCTCCAAGATTGTACTTTCAGCATCTGCTGTCTCCCTTAAATTAGCAACATCCACATTGATTGTTCCAGTATTTGCTGCTAAGCTGATATTTATAAAAAGCAAACTAGCTAATGATATAATTGCCATAATAAAAATGCTTTTTATATTCATTTTACTTTTCATTGTAATCCTTCTCCTTAAATATTTTATATTTTTAAAAAAGTAGTACCGAAATAGTATACTATAAATCTAAAAAAAAGTCAAATTTTTGACTTTTTTCCAGAATTTTACTATTTTTATCATTTAGCTTTGTGATTTATATATATGCAAATAAATGCATAGCATCTATACTTTTTACTCTAAATATGTTATTTCATACTACTTGATTTTTTATCAGTAACTTTACCATATTACAAATTAATCTTTGTTTCTCTAGATTACATTTAATAATTAATTCATATAATTCTTTATCCATATATCTTATTATATGATCATTTTTTTCATTTAGAACATCATAAATAGAGATATTTAAAAAATCACATATTTTCATAAATGTTTTTAAATCTATTTTCGTTTTTCCATTTTCTAGTTTGCTTATATAATTCATAGATATTCCTAAGAAATCTGCCATTTCTTTTTGCGTAATATTATTTTCTATTCTTGTTACTTGTATTCTTTTACCAATATTAGAAAAATCCATGTTCATATTATCACTTCTCCTTTATTGGTAAATATAACATTATGAGTTTTATTTGTCAATACATTTTTTTACATAATAGTAAAAATTAATTTTCAACACTCTTAAATGCATACGTATTGTTTACAACCTTGTCATATGGTGCTGGACTTTCTAACTCTCCAGCCAATGTCATGACTTCTTGAAGTCTATTAAAACTTTCTTCTTCTAATACAGGGGTTTCGTTCCATGCATCAATATCTTTATATGTTTGTATTGCCTCTGTTAACATTTCAATACTCGTGTCTGGGAAAAAGTCCTGTATAACAGTTGCAATTTCTTCTGCTGTATGTTCTTTTACCCAAACTTGCCCTTTATAAATCGCATCTGTAAAGTTTTGAATCAATTCTTCATTTGCTTCAATATAACTTTTCTTTGCAAAATAGGCTGTGTATGGTATTTCTCCTGCCTCTTCTCCAACTGATGCTACAACATATCCTTTTCCTTCTTGTTCTGTTAAAGAAGCTGTTGGTTCAAATAAAGTTACATAGTCAGCATTTCCAGCTGCAAAGGCACCTGCCATTAGGTCAAATTTGATGCTGTCATCTAATACCACATCTGTCTCTGGATTAATTCCATTCTTTTTTAAGACATATTCTAATGTCATATATGGTACGCCGCCTTTTCTTCCTGGAATAACTGTTTTACCCTTTAAATTTTCCCAACTAAAATTTTCTTCATTTGTTCTAGACACTAATAATGATCCATCTTTTTTCGTTAATTGTGCAAATACTTCTGTATAATCTTCTTTTCCCTCATTATATACATAGATTGATGCTTCTGGACCTGCAAATCCGATTTCTACTTGATTTGCCAATACGCTTGTCATAACCGCATCTGCTCCTTGACCAGTGGATAATTCAATTTCTAATCCTTTTTCTTCAAAATAACCATTACTGATGGCTACATATTGTGGTGCATAAAAAACAGAACGAGTTACCTCACTAACATTAATGGTTTGTAATGTATTTTGATTATTTTCTTTTTGACATTTTATAACGACAACAGCAAGAACAATGGCTATGAGCACAATGATTACCACTAGCACAATTTTTCCTTTTTTACTCATCTTACACCTCCTTATTTTTTCTTCCTATATTTTATGTTGCTTATTAGAATTTGTGAAATGATTTCAACACACATAATAAAAAAACTACTATGCTATGCTTCACAATATAAGAAGCTTAACATAGTAATCCTTATAGTATCCTATCTCTATTTTTTATCTTTCTTCCTCTCCTCTTAAAGATTCAAAATTCTTAATATTCTGTAATACTCCTTTTGCAAAAGCATTTCTATATGTATACATTTGTGTTGCAAAATCCACATATACACTAGGTAAGCCCTCACATTCTTCTAAAAGTTTTCTTATACTTTCAGCTGTATGTCTACTTAATTGTTTTTGTAAAATTTCTCTTGTTTCTTGTGGATATGTATTCATCAAATATTCTAACATCTCTTTATATGTTGAATTTTTCTTCGTTTCTCCTGGTACATGCATCCTAGAGAAGAAGTTTTCATCTGTTTTCTTCTCCACTTCTTGATTTCTTAATGTATCTTCAATAAAACTTTGATTTTCATAAAGACCTAATACTCTTTCATTGTCATATAATGGATATAAATCAATATTTTCATTTCCTTTGATGTGCATAGACCAATTCTCATCATGTCTATCATAGTTTCCATATAAACAATCATACACAATCATTTCTATGATTCTTTTTCTAGTTTGTTGTATTTTGGCTTGTATAAATTCTTCTGAATAAATCTCTTTCTTTCTGTAACAATCTTCTACTCGAGAAATGATAGAGGCAAAGACTAATTCTACATTATCATTGGCATCTCCTTTATGTTTATCATCTTTTATAATTTCGTCATAGCTTTCCTTATGCATATATCTAAACTTTTCAATCGTAAGTATTCCTGGTTCTAATGTATCTCCTTTTTCTAATTGACTATATATAATGCAACCATCTTTTTCCTCTGGTGTTGCATGATTTCTTTCTTTATGTATATTTGCATAATATTTACTAAGATGTGCTAATTCTGCTTTGCAAGCTGGTATGTCTGTCTCCCTCGCTAAAACACTCCCTACAAATTCTCCATAATGGTTTGCACAAAACACCTTATGATCTTTGAATTCAGGTCTTTTGGGTTTAAATAATCCCGTTTTACGTTCTTTAGAATCTATATACCATCTTTTTCCTTTTAATTCTCCGACTTTTTCGAACTTATATGGTATAAATCCATCAATATTTCTAAATTCGAACATATTATTTCTCCTCTTCTAATATATATTTATCTGTTACCAACATCCCTTTTGTTTTCCTTAAATACTCAAACTCATCATATTCATCCATTTCTAAATCTTCCAATAATTCTTTCATTTCCTCTTGAGAATATGTTTCAATTTTAGGTAATCTCACTTTAAAAATGGCAAAAATTTCATCACTTTCATAAATCTTATCTAAATCATAAAAGGGTAATAAAGCTTCTGATATTACTTTTTCTTTAATTGCTTTTTCCACATGCTTTCTACTCATTTTAAAATAATACTTTCCCTTTTCTTTGTCCCTAAATAAGGCACCTATTAAATATTTTTTGTTTGTTTTATAATCTACCCATTTTAAATATAAATACTCCATCTATACACCTCATTTATTATAATTCTGGCGAATTGTCATCTTCTCTTAAATTTTCCTTTGCCTTTCTTTGTTTAAAATCCTTTAATGTATCTGCTATTTCTTCTTGTCTCTCTAGAAATATTCTTTTAGCAAATGTTTTATGTTCTTGAGATAATTCTGGACATATTTCCAAGACTTCCTCTAAATTTGCAAATTTGTATCTACTAATGTCTGCTAATGAATCCATTGTTTCCTCATAATAATGCTCTAATAAATATTGTAACAATGCAGTTGGTTCTGTTTTTTGTGGCTTTCCTGGTATACCCATAAATGATGTTAAATTCTGCTTTTTAAATTTTTGATATTCTTTTTCACTTGACAAATATCTTACAATATCATCTTTCTCTTCTTGCATTCCTAAAATTTGTTCATTATCAAATAATGGATAAAAACTAATTTCATTTGTTACTTGATTTACTTTCACACCAAAATTGTCATCACTTCTATCCCTATTGGCAAATAACAAATCAAACATACACATATCAAAAAATTCTTTTCTCATTTGTGGAATTTTATCACTTTGTCCATTTCTTCCATAATATTCTTCTAAAGTTTTTAATATGATTTCAATATTCACATAATTATCTTCTGAATTCGTTTTACCTCGTGTTGTCATTTCTTTATATTTTTTAGGATGCTCTTTTCTATAACTTTCTACAATAACCCTTAATGGTTTAAAACTTTCTTCCAATGTAACTTCGTAGTGACTTAAAGCACCTTCTACATTTACGACTTTATTACTATACTTATTTTTTATCTCAATTTCTCCTAAATCTACTTTACAAACTTTTTTCCCTAATTGTTTTAAAATTAAATATGCTATATATTCTGCATAATGATTAGCAAAGTTCTTATTATTCTTTAATTTAGTATTATAGCCTTTCTTAGACTTAAAATGTGCTAATATTAATCTTTCCTCATCTTTGTGGCACATTGTTGTTTCTACTTTCGTGTCATGTATTCTATATTCTCTTGCTCCATGAGTGTAAAAATAATATCCATTTTTAGGATTTAAATTTTTTTTCTCACCTAACTTCTCATTTATTTCATCTTTTACTTCTTTTAATGATTTTATTGGTAATAACATAATTTCTCCTTTTCATATCCCTTATATTTTACCATAATTTGTGGAAAAATCAAGTAATTTGCCCGTTTTATTTTATGTAAATTTGTAAAAGGTGTAATTGAATCATTTTTTGTTTCAACTTACACCTTTTAAACTATTGAAATTTTTTAGATTTCAATATAATTTTTTCTAATAATAATACAGCTAAATACATAAGTCCTGCCACAACACCAAGTATAATTACACTTGCCATGACTAAATCTAATTTAAATACTTGACCTCCATATACAATCAAATATCCTAAACCTGCTTTAGATACTAAGAATTCTCCAGAAATAACACCTACTAAAGAAAGCCCAATATTCACTTTTAAAGAATTGATAAAAGTAGAAATATTGGCTGGTATAACAATTTTAGTCAATATTTGAAATTTAGTAGCTTTAAAGGTTTTTGCCATCTTAATTAAATCTTTATCTGTCTTGATAAATCCATTTAGATTTTCTAATATAGTAACAACCAATGAAATTGCAACTGCCATCACAATAATAGCTGGTGTTCCTGCTCCTACCCAAATAATGATAACAGGTCCTAAAGCAACTTTTGGTAAACTATTTAACACAACTAGATAGGGTTCTAGTACATCTGAAAGAAATCTAGACCACCATAACATAATAGCAATGATGGTTCCTAAAATTGTTCCTATCAAAAACCCAACAACAGTTTCATATACAGTTACTTTAATATGCATTAACAAATCATTTGAACCTAAATTGGTTAGTGTTTCCCATATTCTACTTGGCTGACTCATAATAAAACTATCAATTACATTCATATTGGCTAATATTTCCCATATAGCTAAAAATCCAATTAATATTGTTACCTGTGTTATAAATACCAGTATTTTTCTTTTTCGATTATGTTTAATATATTGTTTTCTTTCTTGTGATAAAGAATTATTCATCAACTCCCAACTCCTTCCATAAAGTGTTAAAATACCCACTAAATTTTGGACTTTCTCTTACATTGATAGGATTTCTATTTTCCATCTCAAAATCAATTGTATAAATATCTTTTACTCTTCCTGGTCTTTTGGTTAATACCACCACTCTATCAGACATACTAATAGCCTCTGAAATATCATGTGTAACAATTATTGCTGTCATATTTTCTTTTCTTAATATAGAATATATATCATTTGTTACCATGATTCTTGTTTGATAATCTAATGCTGAAAAGGCTTCATCTAGTAATAAGATCTTAGGCTTTGTTGCTAAAGTTCTAATTAAAGCTGCTCTTTGTCTCATTCCTCCAGATAATTCTGATGGATATTTATCCTTAAAGTCGTAAAGATTATATTTTTTTAATAAATTTTCTACATAACTTTTACTTTTTTCATTTAATTTTCCTTTTAGTTCTAGTCCCAATATGCTATTACTCCATATGTTTCTCCATTCTAATAGGCAATCTTTTTGTAACATGTATCCCACATCTTCTGAAATTCCTTCTACTTTTCTATTATCTATGTAGATTTCTCCTTTTGTCTTTTTTTCTAACCCACTAATGATAGAAAGTAAAGTAGATTTTCCACAACCACTAGGACCTATGATAGAAACAAACTCTCCTTCTTTTACTCTAAAATGAATATTATCTAGTGCTAAAATTTCCCCTTCTTTACTTTGATAGGTTTTACAAATATTTTTTATTTCTAATATGGTTTTCATGTAGTTTCATTCCTTTCTAATCTTTTGATATATCTGTCATTTATTCTGCCATTAATATATTTTATGTAAAAAAAATAGAGATGGTGTCTTTATTACATTATTACAACTAGCCCCTTGAATATATTGTTATTATTTTGAAACACCGCGTAAGCGACCAAACGAACGAATATGAGTGCGATTGGAGCAACCTTCCTTCATTGAAAAGTAAAATTTTAGCTAGGATTAAATTTATTTAAGAGTATATAAAAATTTATCTTTCAAAATAAGTGGTTCGACACACAAGGTGTGAAAACGAATAACAATATATTCGGCTAGTTGTATTGAAAAGTATCTTAATTTTCTATATATATTAAATCTTCTAATATGGTATTTTTCATATTAGGATATCTTAAAAATTTTAATACATTTATTAAATTATATTTTAATTCTAATATATGATTATCATATGTTGTCATTTGAAAGCATTGTTTCATTGTTTTCCTATAATGATACATATTTTCTTTGATATATATCACAATGGGAATAATACTTATATTTTTAATATTTTGTTGCTTACAATTTTGAATGATTTTTATACATTCTTGTAAAACAACATATGGTAAATCAATAAAAATCTCTTGTTGATACATAATCATATAAAATATTTGCTTATCTGTATATTTGTATATAACTTTTATACCTTTTTTCCCTTTATAAAAATTAATATATACTAAATTTTCTTTTTCTATTTTTCCATAACCATTTGAAAAGGAATTAAGAAAAACACAGATTCTCTCTTCATCTTTAAATAAATACTCTATAATGCTTTTAAATCTTGTGTCCAAATCATTTGGAATAAAAACACTATATTTTTCGCTTTCTTCTTGCAAATCTGAATAATCTTTTTGTTTAATATTGTGAATACACTGAATATAATTCTTATAAGTAAATTGATGTATAACGTTTATCATCTCCTTGTAAATCAAATTTTGAATTTTTTTGAAAATTTTCCGATTAAAATATATGATAAAATTTAGAATAAAATATATAAATTAAATTATGTATATTAAATCACAAAAATGTAAAAAATACAAGCATTTTCTTTTTTTCGTGTAATAAATGTAATTATTTTTTTGAACATTCGTTTGACTTTTTTTCTTCAAATGTTATATAATATTTAAAAATAAATGAGGAAGTGATATTTATGCAAGAAAATAAATTAGCATTATTCGAAGAAAAAGAGATTAGGATGAAATGGTATAATGATGATTGGTTCTATTCTGTTGTTGATGTAATATTTGCATTAACAGATAGTAAAGATCCAAAAGATTATTGGTATAAACTAAAAACAAGAGTTAGTGAAGAATCTAAAATTGAACTATCGACAATTTGTCGACGTTTGAAATTACTTGCAAAAGATGGAAAAATGAGAGAAACAGATTGCGCTGATACAAAAGGAATATTAAGAGTTATTCAATCTATTCCCTCTCCCAAAGCTGAACCTTTTAAACTATGGCTAGCAGAGGTCGGAAGTCAAAGATTAGATGAATTAGTAAATCCTGAACTTGCAATTAATAGAGCCAAAGAAACATACATTCGAAAAGGATATGATGATGGTTGGATTGCACAAAGATTAAAATCAATAGATAGTAGAAAACAACTAACAGATACATGGAAAAATAGTGGTGCCAAAAATAGAGACTACGCATTATTGACAGATGAAATTTATAAAAATACTTTTGGTTTAAATACTGCCCAATATAAAACTTTAAAAGGAATAGATAAAACAAAGCGAAACTTAAGAGATAGCATGGGAAATCTAGAGTTAGCCATAACAAATTTGGCAGAAGTAACAGCAAATGAAATACATCATAAAAATAATAGTTATGGATTAGAAAAATTAAAAGATGATGTTGTAAGAGCTGGCAAAATAACAGGAAAAACAAGGAAGGATATTGAACAAGAAATTGGAAAAAAGGTTGTAGATGAAACAAATTATAAAACTCTTACAAACACACAAACTAAAAATCTACCAAAGAAATAATTATATTATTAAAAATATTTTAAATTCATTAAAAGATGCTATTTCACTTCTTGCATTTGAAATAGCATCTTTTTCTTTTATATTTTAATTAGATATTTTTTTCACTTCTTCTTTTGACAAATATCTCCATTTTCCGAGTTCTATATCTTTTACACCAATTCCTGCAATTGCACTTCTATGTAAAGCAAGCACTTTGTGTCCAATCGCTTCACACATTTTTCTTACTTGTCTGTTTTTTCCTTCATGGATAATAATTTCTAGTCTTGTGATTTGTTTTTCCTCATCAGTCTTTAATATCTTTACTTTAGCAGGCTTTGTAATATATCCTCCAATATCTACACCTGTTCTCAAATCCTCTACATTTTCTCTACTAACTATTCCTTTTAATGTAACTGTATATGTTTTGTTAATCTCATGCTTTGGATGTGTCACTTTATATACAAAGTCTCCATCATTTGTAAGGATTAAAGCTCCTGATGTATACATGTCTAATCTTCCTACTGGTACTAATCTTTCTTTTACTTTTACCAAGTCTAAAACAGAATCACGATCAAATTGGTCTTTTACAGTTGTTACATATCCAATTGGTTTATTTAATAAAATATATATTTTTTTATTTTCTATTTGTACAATTTTTCCCTCATACATTACTTTATCTTTTCCAGGTTGTACTTTTGTTCCCAATTCTGTTACTACTTTTCCGTTTACTTGAACCTTTCCTTGTAATATAAGTTCTTCTGCTTTTCTTCTTGAGGCGATTCCTGCTTCTGCTAGATATTTTTGTAATCGTACTATTTCCACAAGAGTTTCTCCCTTCTAAATTTATAAACTATATAAATGCATTATTTTAGTTTTAAAATTATCTTTTTCTATTTTCTAAGTCTTTTAATATATTTTCAAAATATTCTGGTAGTTTTGCTTCTAAATACATCTTTTCTCCAGTTATTGGATGAATAAATTCTAAACTTTTGGCATGTAAACATTGTCCTTTTATATTCCATTCATTTTTTCCATTTGAATATACTTCATCTCCGACAATAGGATATCCAATTTGTGATAAATGTACTCTAATTTGATGTGTTCTTCCTGTTTCTATATTTACTTGTAATAATGTATATTTATCATATCTTTGTAATACTTTAAAATGTGTAATCGCTTCTTTTCCTTTTTTGGTAACTGCCATTTTCTTTCTATCTTTTTCACTTCTTCCAATTGGCATATTAATGGTTGCTTCGTTTTCTTTGACGATTCCTCTTACTAAAGCAATATATGTCTTTTTTACTTTATGATCTTTTATTTGTTCACTTAAATGTATATGTGCTTTATCATTTTTTGCAACAATAATAATTCCTGATGTATCTTTGTCCAATCTATGCACAATTCCTGGTCTAATTTCTCCTCCAATTCCTGATAAAGAATCTTTACAAATGGCCATAATAGCATTTACTAATGTTCCATCTGGATTTCCATTTGCCGGATGTACTACCATTCCTTTGGGTTTATTTACTACAATGATATCATTATCTTCATAAATAATATCTAAAGGAATATCTTGTGCTTTTAAAGATACTTCTACTGGTACTTCTTCTTCTACTTCGATTTTATCTCCTACTTGCACTTTATAGGATGGTTTTATAGTTTTACCATTTACCAATACTTTTCCATTAGCTATTAATCTTTGTATCGCTACTCTTGATGTGTCTTCAAGCTTTTCTGATAAATATGCATCAATTCTTTTATTTTCATTTTCTACTTCAAAATACTTCATGTATTGTTCTATCCTTTCTTTCATTTATGAATTGGCATTATCATTATTTTCTGTCTTTCTTTTTTTATCTTTCTTTGGTTTCTTATTTGATAATTCTTTTGCAGAAAAAGAAGCAAATATAGCAACAAAGGAAACCCAACCAATTAAAATACAAACATCAGCTATATTAAACGCTGGAAAATTTCCAATGTGAATAAATTCTACAACACTTCCTCTGCATAATCTATCAATAATGTTACTAACGCCTCCTGCAAAAGCAAGACTTAACAATATTCTTATTTTTTTGGTTATAAATTGATTATCACTTTTTATAATCCCTAAAATAATTCCTACAATGACTAAATTTGTTAATATATTAACACCCCTAGCGGTTTCATCATACATACTATTTTGTATTTCAGCTGGTTTTAATACTATTTTATCACCTATCAATGTGATTTCTCCATAATGTACAACAAGGACTTTAGATAACTGATCTATAAATATCATAATAAATATCATGATAGCTAGCATAAGATAAAGTTTTTTCAATTTTTTCTTTTCTTCTTTTCTCATAAATACCTCTCTTATTTTATGCATTTAACCTCTCGTATATTGTAAAGTAATCATCTTCATATAACTCTTTATAGTTTGGATCCTTTGTTTCTTTTATAATCATATTCATTTTTGAATTTTTATAAGTAATCACATGTGTAATATCATATTTTTCGAAAGTATCTTCATAAAATTCTCCTATACTAGATGTATTGATAAAATCCATGAAGATATCCTCTTTTTTGCCACTAAATTCTGGTGCATATAAATCTGCTCTAGAGTCAATAAATACTGGAATTCCTCTATATATCATATAGCTACCATAATTATATTCATTATAAAATCTAGCTTTTCCCAAATCTATATTTTCTAATATATAATCACAAGCTTGAACAGGATAAGAAGATTCATCTATATATTCATCATTTTGTTTTGGCTCATAAAAATGATAACTTAACGCTAGCATAACAACAATCATGATGATATATCCTACTTTACCTGCAATCATTTGTGTCAATCTTTCTAATCCGTTTTTTGTATATATCTCAAATAATCCACATATCATTTTGTTAACCACTAATACACCTATTAAGCAAAACATGGTAATTTGTCTTCTTGACGCCAACATCAAAAAGCATAAACCACCTATCATAAATAAGTCACTAAGTTTGATTTTAGTTTTTGTAAAGGTTAAAATTGCTAAAATGACTACAATTGCTGATAATGCCTCTGTTTCATCAACAATGGTCATTGGCAAATGCTCATTAATATTTTGTGTTGTGTTTCCTTCCATAGTTTTTACTAAATACGTATACGGTGTGTCTCCTAATGGTGTTAATAATCCTGTAAATGCACATATAATCATAACCAATATTAACCATTTTACATTTGGATTTTTCGTAAATCTAATTTTATATGGATTTTTTAGCTCTTCTTCTCTCTTTACTTTTACCTTCTCATTTTTTGCAATAATATTTTTTAATTCTTCTTCTAATGCTAATTTTTTATCAACATGTTTTCCTGATTTTGTTAATAACTTAATTCTAAAATTTAAGATTTTTATATTTATTTTTCTGTATATGGTGACTTCTGCTATTAAAGCAAGTAAATATTCAGCTATATATGGTAAGAATAGTACAAATATAAATGGCCAAACAGCTGCATGTAAATTAGCAATTAAAGTTGAAATCAATACTAAGCCAACAGCATATCGGATTTTTTTATTTTTCAAAAACATTTCTATGCAATAGATAATCCATACAAATAAAATAAAGGTTACCAATTGTGCTCTTGCTGCAATATATCCTCTTATAATATAGATAACAATTGCTGTTAATATAAATGAAACCAGTTGATTTTTAGCAATTTTTGTATTAACAATATATATAGAAATACCTAGTATAACCGTTAATATACATGTTGTTACATAAATTCCTGTCATACCAAATCCCGCATATATATAATATGTTATTAAATCATATAACCAATGTGGATAGGTATAAGCCAAATCTTCATGCCAAGAAAAATGATCTTGCATATCAATTCCTGTTTTGGTTATTTGTTCTCCTATTTTTATGGTATAAAATGTATCATTTTGCAATGTAACTGGTGTCATCGCAATACAAAATATGGCAATTAATACAATGGCTATGATTCCAAAAATCCATTTAGATTGTAGTATCCCTTTTTTATCTTTCATCTCTTCTTTTTTCTCTTTTTCTTCTTTGTGTTTAAACATGTTTCTCCTCCACAAAATTTTTATTGATATTTCACATTAAAATTATCTATTATGCAAATATCATATATTCTTTGCTATTGCTTAGACCGACATACACAAGTGGGAAGGATTCATAAATTATTTAATTACGAATGTGATTGGAGATGTTTTAGAATTTGTTATATAATTTATTGAGGAATGTTCACGGTACTCACACAGTGAGGGTCTGAGTGAAAGCGGCTCAACAAATTATATTACAAATTCTTAAATATCGTATTGAGCCAAGTAATAAATAATTTATGAATCCTTCCCACTTGTGTATGTCGGTCTGAACAATAACAGTTCTTTTGCATTATATCAAAAAAAGTTTGAAAAGACTATACTTTTCAAACTTTTTATTGCTTTTCTATTTATACCTTATACAGCTTCTTGGTTTTCTGTTTCAGCTGTATTTTCATTATCATTTTCTTCAATTACTTCTAAGCTTCCTACTGAAACTTCATAAGCAACTCTTGTTTCAACACTTCCATCTTCATGTTTCTTTTCATAAGTTCTTGATTGAACTCTACCTACTAATTTTATTTGAGAACCAACTTCAAGATTTTGGCAGAATCTTGCGTTTCTTCCCCATGCAATACATGGAATATAGTCTGATTTGTTATATGCTCTATTAACTGCAAGTAAGATATCTGCAATTTCTCTACCAAATGGTGTTTGTCTGTAAATTGGTTTTTTACAAATATAACCAATTAAAACAACTTCATTGGTAACAACATCTTTTTTTGTCATTTCATTTTCTTCTTCATTTTGTTCTTCCTCAGATATAACTTTAATATCTTTGGCAAATACAGTTAAGATTAATCTGTTTTTTTCACTTTCATAACTATTATATGATCTGAATTGTCCTTTTACTAACAATTTTTGTCCTTCATTTAATGTATCTTCATTAATTAGTCTTTCTGAAATTGTAATTGGTATAATATCTGCTACACCACTTAAACGAGGTATTTCTAAATTGAAGATATAAAATCTTTCTCCATAAATTTCATGACTAAATTTCTTTTCTCCTGTAACTTTTCCAACTAATGTTAAATAGTTGTTTTCTAAATAATTTGTATCCAATTTATTTTCCTCCTTAAAATTTATTTTATCAATTGTATTTTTTTACCTCTTTTAGTCTACATTACCTATTATACAACATTTTCACGGTTTTGTCTACATAAAAAGTTAAATTTGTAATTTTTTTGTAACATTTCCTTGTTTTTCAAGCATTTTCTTTGCTATATATAAGATAAATTGCAAAAATTGCCAATATATTTTCTATTGGATTCGGTTTATCTTTGTTTAAATCTATTCCTATTTCTCCCATTTCAATTGTCTTTTGTTCTAAATTACTTATATTTCTTTGTATTGATAAAATTGCTTTATCTTCTTGAATACTTGATATCGTTATCGTTGATTTTTGATTTAGCCCATAACTTATACAATTTGTTTTCTTGTTTGATATTACTTTTGTATTACAAAACGCATCTGCATTTATAATTACAAATATACAATTACTACAAAGTTTATTTAATATACATTTTTGTTTATCATTTATATTCTCTTGATGACACAATACAATGGTTTCAAATACTATATTTTTCATGTTTTCTATATTTTTAGAACTTATGTGAATCAGTTCTAAATCTTTTCTATTTACTATTTTTATTATATTTTGCTTTATCATTTCATATTCTGAATGATTCGAAAAAATACCAATAAAATGCATTTTCATTTTCTCCTAAAAAAACTATATTTATTTTTCCCTCTATTTCCAATTTTATACATACCCTATTTACTTTTTTGTGTTCCATTAACATCAATTGTATAATTTTCTTTATATATAAGATCCGAAATTTTTACAACTTCCAAATTTTTTTCTTTGATATTTTTTAATATCCCGTTTAAACTATCTGCTGTATGTTTTGTTCCATTATGCATTAAGATAATATCTCCTGAGGCAATCTTATCTTTAATTCGATTCCACATTTCTTCTCCTGTTAATCCTGTATAATCTAATGTATCTAAACTCCATTGTATTGTATAATATCCATTATCCTGTGCTGCTTTTATGACTGTTTGGTTGTATTCCCCATATGGCGTTCTATATAAATCGGTTTTATTTCCTGTAATCTTTTCAATTTTATCATTACTATTTTCTATTTCCTTAACATTTTCTTCATAACTTAAATTATTAACATGTGGATGTGTATCACTATGCGTTCCAATCTCATGACCAGCATTATATATTTTTTTAACAGCTTCTGGATATTTTTCTATCCAATCACCTACCATAAAAAAGGTTATTTTTACATTATTTTCTTCTAGTACTTCTAATATTTTATCAATATCATCTGCATTCCATGCACAATTCATGGTTAATGCCACTTTATTTTCCTCTGTCTTTACCTTATATATTGGTAACAATTTTTCATTTGTAGAAGATGTCATTATTGTTTCTTTTTCATTCGTTAGTGTTCCTGCTATACAAAATAATAGTATGACCATTATTACTGATATACAATATGTATATATTTTTTGCTTATCAAATACAATAAACATATATTTCCTCCTACATCATGATAATATTAATATATATGTCCTTTATTTTTGTTTATTACATTATTTTTCATCTTTTATGCTTCTCAAATATTTACTATGAATTTGAAAAATAACTAATAATTCCATTATAAATTCCCCATGCCAATCTATTTTGATATTCATCTTCTTGTAATTGTTGTTCTTCTTGTGGATTAGAAAGAAATCCACATTCTACAATCGATATAGGAATCTCTACATGTTTCATTATATATACAGTGTTTAATTTCATTGCAATTCTATGATTTTCTTTTTGTATAGATTCATTTAAATTACTTTGTATCTGTTCTGCTAAAATTTTACTTTGTTCATTATTGGTATTAAAAAATGTTTGCCAACCATAATATTGTTGCTCACTTATTTTATTTAAATGTATGGATACAAATATATCTGCTGAAGATTCATTTCCTATTTTTACACGATTATGTATGTCTGAAATCTTTTTTTGTTTTAAAGTTTTGGCATCTAAATCATAAATTGCATTTTCATCTGATCTTGTAAGAACTACGGTACATCCTGACTGTTCTAGAAGCTGTTGTATTTTTAATACAATTTCTAAGTTAATTTGTGCTTCTGTCGTACCATTTTTACTTTCTGCACCGCTCATCTGGTGTACCATGTCCTGCATCTAATATCACTACTTTTCCTGAAACAGGTAATGTTGTTACTTGTACAGCTTCTCCGATTTCTCTTTTTCTATCGGTTACACTCACATATGTTATACTGACAATCACCATTATAGATACGATTACCATTCTTTTTAATTTATTTTTATTCATATATATAAACTCCCAAAATATTTTTTATTTCTATTTTAGTTTATTTGGTATTTCTTTTTTTAGAACACAAAAAAACTTGAGTTGATTCCTCAAGTTCTTTATCTATATTCTTTATCTTCTCCTATCTACTGCATAACTACTACCCATAACAGACTTAGCAGCATGTTTTACTTGTGCTCCTACTTCACCGATTTCCAATATATTATGAAATCTTCCTGGATCTGCAACTACCACACCTATTGAAAGTGATGTCAAAGGAAATTGTTCAATAATTCCTTTTCTATTTTCAACTTCTATATATCCTTTTTCTAAATCTTTTTCTGTAAAGAATTTTTTTACATTGCTATCAAAAATAGCCAATATTGTTTGACATATTTTTTCACAATTAGTTGATGGTACTATTGCTACAAAATCATCTCCACCAATATGTCCTACAAAAGCTTCTTCCGTAAGGTCACTATGAACACCTTTTAGTATTGTTTCTGCTGTAAACTCAATAATTTGATCTCCTTTTACAAATCCATATACATCATTATATGCTTTAAAATTATCCAAGTCTAAATATAATACGGAAAATGGTTCATTATTAGATAATCTTTTTTTCAATTCTGCATGTATTTGGACATTTCCTGGTAATCCAGTTAATGGACTTACCCTTCTGTTATTGGCAAGTAATCTATTCAAATTTTTTACCGTAAAATATAAATATTCTTCATCTACCGGTTTTTTGATGTAATATTCAATAGATTCTCTTAATACTTTCATTCTATGTTCTTTATCATTATTAGATGATACAACAATAACTGGTGTAATTGTGTTATCTTCATCTCGTCTAATTTGTTTACAAAGTCCTACTACATCTCTATCAATTGCATCTTCATTAATAATAATTAATGATGGAATATTTTTTAATGCAATATCTATTTGTTCTGATTTTACACTAATGAACTTATAATCCTTATCTTCTTTGAATAATTCTCTAAAGATTACAATAGATGAATCATCATCATCTATAATATAAATTTCTTGAACCATACTATTCACCCTTTTTTTGTTTTTTATGTTTAAATTCAATTTTTTTATTTAATATTTCTGTAAATTCTTTAGTATCAATTGCTGGGAACGCTTTTTTCAATCTATATGCTCTTCTATATAGATGTCTCATTGTTCTATCTCTTCGTGTTTTTAAGTTATTGATTAAATGTTGAAGATTATCATTTGCAGAAATTTTTTCTTTATCTTTTAACTCTGCTAATTTTTGTTTAATTTGTTCATTTATCTCTTCTATCTTTTCTAGTGTAGATTTTATATTTTTAACTTTAATGACACTGATAATAGCATCAATTAATAATATTACCGCTATAATCGTAGCAATAATTGCAATATACATAAAATCTACATGCCCTAGTATTTGTATTATAAATGGATGTATATAATTGATAAATAAAACTCCTAAAACTCCCCATGCTATGGAATTTGTTAAACAAATTCTACCTTTATAATTACATTTATGGTCTGAATAATCCCAATATTTCGTATGAAATAATTTTTCTAAAAGCACACCTACAATATATTCCCATAGAGTTAATATGATAATAGAAATGAAAAATAAAAGGAAGATATTATTTTTAAATCTATCTAAAAACAATATCATGATAATAGCACCAAATCCATATATTGGGCAAAATGGTCCTATTAAAAAACCTGTATTTATTATTCTTCTTTCGCAAATTGTTCTTACAATACTTTCTAAAATCCATCCTAAAAATGAATAAATAACAAAATACGTTAATAACTGAAAAAAAGTATTATCCATTTTCTCCCCTTAATCTATTTCCCTACATATAATTTATATGTAGGGAAATCTTTATTTTTTAACTATTTGTCTTATCTGCCATTCTTTTTATAGTATCAGAAGCAATTCCATCCACATTATATGCTGTAATAATTAGTCTATTTTCATCATTATCATTTATTTTAATCTTATACTTCAATTCTTTTTCTCCATTTTCAACTGTAATGTTTCTTTCTTCTCCTCTAATATTTAATTCTACTCTATCTAATCCTGTTTCATCTGTGATTGTGATTAAATAATATTCCCCTGCATCATCTTTTTCTACAGTAATTGTTGGTTTTGTAACACCTTTTACTTTCTGTTCTTTTGTAATTGTCTCATTATTAACATCTACTAAGATAACAGTTAAATCATGTTCTCCCATTGGTATGTCAATTTCTTGATCTACTGTTGTTGCATTTATATCTATTCTTTGTTCTTCTTCATCATCCCATCTATATGTCATATAAGCTATTTCTGTTTCATTTTCTGCTGTAATTTTTAACTTACTTCCTGAAACAGCTAAATTAATAATTTCTTCTGCTGTAAATTGTCTTTGTGTAGAAATCTCTTGTCCTTGTGTATCAATTGCTCTTACATTTAATGTATTCGTTCCTCCAGGAATTTCTATTTCTTGTTCTATATATTTTCTTCCATTTCCTGTTATGGTTTGAACTTCATTATCATTCCAACTGTATTCTATCCTATCTATTGCTTTATCATGTGTAACTGTTAAAATAACAGCTGTACTATCTTCATTTAACTTCTCTGTTATGACTGGTTTGGTTATTTCTGAATTATTTGCTTCATTGTCCCTATATATAGCATAAGATCCTGTTCCTATCATAAATACACCAAATACTAGCATTACAATTGCAAACACTCTCACGATTGTTTTTATGTCTGCTGGTCCTCCACTTCTTTTGTTCTTTGTCTTCTTGTTTGTTGGATTACTTGTCGCTAAAATCTGATTCATACACTTCACCTCACTAGTCTATTTCATGGAAAATTATACCATAACCAATTCTAATTGTAAAGAAATTTTAACAATAAAATAGGACATCTTTTTGAAGTGAACCCAAATTATTAGACAAAAAAGTTTAATAAGGAGGGTTCATTTTTATGGCAAAATATTCAAATGA
>CALXLP010000020.1 GCA_944389225.1 uncultured Clostridia bacterium
GGGCAAAACAAAAAACCAACTCCCAAACTGCCCATATATCAATAGCTTTCGCTATTATTGACTGACGGTTCGTAGCCGAACACTCTATCCAACTAAGCTACTGGTGCATACCTAATATTATAACGGTTTATCGTTAATTTTACAAGACTTTTTGCTGGATTTTTCAAATTATTTTCATTAAGAAAAAATAAAATTAAAAAAAAGTCTTGCAAACTACAAAAAAATGTGCTATTATATATAAGCATGAAATAAATCGAGGTGTAGCGCAGTTGGTAGCGCGCGTGGTTTGGGACCATGAGGTCGCAGGTTCGATCCCTGTCACCTCGACCAGAAAAAAGAGACTGTTATAAGTCTCTTTTTTGTTTTTAGATAATGGCAACAAATTTATTATTATTCTAAATATTTTAGTATTTATAAAAAATTTTTAATAATTAAACAGTTTTTTTCTTTATCATTTTCATCCTTACAAACTCTTCTCTGTCTCTTTCTTCTAAGATATCCTGTATTCTTTTTTCATCTTTTTCGTAATTAGGAATAATAATATCTTTTAGAGAATTAGACCTTTTCTGAACCTTTTCTATAGCAGAATCTAATCTAGATATGGTAATTTCTAAACGAGCTAAATCAACCATAATTTTTTTTATTTTTTGAAATTCTACAATTGCTTCATCAATACTAATCGTTGTTCCAAGTAAACCAAATGTTAAATCTGGATTAGAAGAACTCGTATAAGAAATTAGAGGTATTTCTACACCCATAATTGTTTTGTACTTTATATCTAATTGATTATCAATTTCGATGGTATGAGAAATCATATTGACTTTATTGATTCCCATATCAACATTTGCATTTTGCAAAGCAAGAAATGCTTTTTCGTATTGCTTATGAAAGGTTTCTTCTAATTCTTTTTTTTGAGAAATATATTTTTCTTTTTCATTTTCTAAAATATATTTTTTCTTTTCTAAAAGTTCTTGCCCTTGTTTAGATAAAGCAATTGTTTTTTTTAATTTGATTAAATTACTTTTGGTTGGAAGAAGTGTACTCATAAATTATTCTATTCCTTTCTAAACTACAATTTGCTAGAGACAAATTCATAATTGTTTTTAAATGAGAATTCCACTATAGTTTTGTCAATTCTTCTTTTGGTAGGATGTTTAAAATATTTAGAGCTAAGTCTAAAGTTTCATTAATTGTTCTTCTTTCATCTTGTTTTTGATTGATAAATTTTTCTTCGAATGTATTTGCAAATGCTAGGTATTGCTTATCCAAATCATTTAAATCATTTTCACCTAAAACTTTTGCTAAGGCTCTTACATCTTGAGCTTTAGAATAAGAAGCAAAAATTTGGTCAGAAATTTTTGCATGGTCTTTTCTCGTATATTTTTCACCAATACCATCTTTCATGAGTCTTGATAAAGAATTTAAAATGTCAACAGGAGGAACGATTCCTTTTTGATACAAATCCCTAGAAAGTACAATTTGTCCTTCTGTTATATATCCTGTTAAATCTGGAATAGGGTGTGAAATATCATCATTTGGCATGGTAAGTATTGGGATTTCTGTAATAGAACCTGATTTTCCTTTTATCATACCGGCTCTTTCATAGATAGAAGCTAAATCACTATATAGATATCCAGGGTAACCTTTTCTACTTGGAATTTCACCTTTTAAAGTAGAAACTTCTCTTAAACTTTCAGCATAAGCGGTCATATCTGTTAGAATAACTAATACATGATATCCTAAATCAAAAGCTAAATATTCTGCACAAGTCAAAGTAACTTTTGGTGTCAAAATTCTTTCTATACTTGGATCATTAGAAAGATTTTGAAACATAACGACTTTAGAAAGAGATCCGTTTTCTTTTAAACTATTTTTGAAGTATTCAGCTGTCTCAAATTCTGCACCCATTAATCCAAAGCAAATAGCAAATTTCTCTTCTTTTCCAATATTAGAATCTGTAATAATTTTATTGGCGAGTTCATTATGATTAATTCCACTACCAGAGAATATAGGCAATTTTTGACCTCTAATTAAAGTCATTAATCCATCAATACTAGAAATACCTGTTTCGATATAATTTCTTGGATATTCTCTAGAAATAGGATTTATACTACTACCATTAATATCTCTTTCAATGTCAGAATGGATTTCGCCTAAGCCATCAATCGGTTTTCCTGTTCCATCAAAAATTCTACCTAACATATCTTCTGATAGTTTTATACTTAATGGTTTTCCTTTTAATATGGTTTTTGTTTTGTCTAGTCCAATTCCATTTGTCCCTTCATATACTTGTATCATTGTAACATTCTCATCTATACAAATAACATTTCCCAAACGTGTTTCATTATTTGGTAAGATGAACTCTACTTGTTCATTAAACATGATGTTTTTAGGGGTTTTTAAATATACAATAGGACCATTTATGCTTTCTAATCCGAATATATTGAATATCCACTTATTTTTCATCCTTTCTATAATACTTCTTTATATTCTTCTGCTATTTTGTCTAAACTATCTAAATATTGTTCTTCCATTTCATCTATTTTTGCCATTTCAATATTCGCAACTTCATTTTTTATTTTTGGATAAGTTTCAAAAAATCCAATTTCTTTAATTTTAGACATAGGGATGCCCTTGTTGATAAGGGTATCTGAAGCTTCGTATATAGACACAATTAATTTCATCATTTTATATTGTTTTAATAAAGGTACATAAGTATCAATTTCAGAATTTGCATTTTGTTGTAAAAATCCTTCTCTGATACATTTGCAAATTTCCAAAATTAATTTTTTAGAATCTGATAATACATCTTGTCCAACAACTTTAGCAATTTCTTGTAATTCATTTTCTTCATTTAACAATTTGACAATTTTATTTCTATATACTAAAAAATCTTCTTCTGCATTTTTATCATACCAATTTTCTAAATTAGAAATATATTCACTATAACTAATCATCCAATTAATGGCAGGATAATGTCTAGAATATGCTAAATCTCTATCTAGTCCCCAAAATACATGGACAAATCTTCTTGTATTTTGCGTAACTGGTTCTGAAAAGTCTGAACCTTGTGGAGACACGGCACCAATAATAGTAACAGAACCATCTGTTCCATTATGGTTTAAGGTTCTACCAGCTCTTCCATAAAATTCAGAAAGTCTTGAAGGTAAATATGAAGGAAAGCCTTCTTCTGCTGGCATTTCCTCTAATCTACCAGAAATTTCTCTTAAAGCTTCAGCCCATCTAGATGTTGAGTCAGCCATAATTGCTACTTGATATCCCATATCTCTATAATATTCTGCAATGGTAATTCCTGTATAGATAGAGGCTTCTCTGGCAGCAACAGGCATATTGGAAGTATTAGCGATTAATATCGTTCTTTCCATTAAAGGCCTACCAGTTCTAGGGTCTGTTAGTTTAGGAAAATCTTCTAGTACTTGTGTCATTTCATTTCCTCTTTCACCACAACCAATATATACAATAATATCAGCATCACACCATTTTGCTAATTGATGTTGTAACATGGTTTTACCTGTTCCAAAACCACCAGGAATGGTTGCAGTACCACCTTTGGTAATAGGAAATATAGAGTCAATGACTCTTTGACCAGTAAGCAAAGGAATATTGGCTTGTAATCTTTGTTTATAAGGTCTTGGAGTTCTGACAGGCCATTTTTGAACCATGGTAAGTTCTAGAGTTTGCCCATCTGGAAATTGGACTTTTGCAATTGTGTCATTGATACAATAGTCTCCTTCAGGAGCGATTTCCAAGATTTTTGCACTTTGGTGATTTGGGTATAATATTTTATGTGTAATACTTTCCGTTTCTTTTACAGTACCAAGAATGAAATTATATTCTACAGTATCTTCGATAGATACTGTAGGAGTAAAATGCCATTTTTTTTGTTCATCTAATGAAGAAATTTGGACACCTTTTTTGATAAAAGGACCAGATATTTCTTCTAACATTTTCAAAGGTCTTTGTATACCATCATATACACTGCCAATCATTCCTGGTCCTAAACTTAAAGATAAAGGGGCGTTAGTGGTTATGACTTCTTCACCAATCTTCATTCCAGAAGTATCTTCATAACATTGAATTGTAGCACTTTTTCCATCTAATTTAATGACTTCACCTAATAATCTATGAACACCGATATACACCATATCATGCATTGCAAAACTTTCATCACCAGTTGCAATGATAACAGGTCCATTAATTTTCGTTATTTTCTTTGGTTCCATATAGTTTCTCCTTTAAATTTGTTAAAAATGTATTATCAATCAGCATATTTTCATTTTTTAATATAAGTCCACCAATATATGCATCTTCCATGATTTCAATATTTCCGTAATTTTTAAAATCTATTTTTTGAGCATCTCTATTTGTCAAGCAAATCGTTATATTTGAGCGATTCTCTAAATAAGACATTGTATTTTCAAGAATTTGTTCAAGAAGATGAATATACTCTTCTGTAGAAGTATAATCCTCTAATTTTCGAACACATTCTTTAAAAAGTTGTTGTTTTTCTTGTGCTTCTTCATCTAATAATTGTTTCTTGGCATTAAATTCTATATGAATTATTTTTTTATTATATTCTTTTTCTAATTGCATTTTTTCTTTTTCAAATTTAGTTTCAAGTTTTTGTTCGAAAATAGATAACTCTTTTTCTATTTTACTTTTTGCTTTTGTATCTAATTCAGCTTGCAAGTTTTTTTTATCATTTTCAGACATTTCTAAACAAGTATCTTGAAACTTTTTTAACTTTTCATCTATACTCAAAATGATACACTCCTCTTACTTTAATTTTAATAGTAATGGTAATTGTGATTGTTCTATTTTATCAAATTCTTCGGGTAATAAGTGATAGATGTCATTGTTAATGACTAATATACCTACATTTGTATCTTTATTTAAATCTTTTAAAAATTCTAAAAGTTCTGTTTTATCTTGAATAAAATTGGTTTCCATACCAGATAATCGAAAACCAACTTCTTCTTCTCTTTTATTAAATATTCCTACAATTTTCAATTAAGATCTTCCTTTATATTTTATTTAATATCATGATAGATATAATTAAACCATAGATGGCAATACCTTCTGCTAAACCTGCAAATATAATTGTTTTTCCTAATAAAGAAGGATTTTCGCTAATAGCACCAATGGCACTAGAAGCAACAACGGCAACAGCAATACCTGCACCAATACAAGCAAGTCCTGTTGCTAATGCAGCTGCAAGTAATCCCATATCATGGTTAGATAAACCTTCATTTTCAGTAGATGTTGCTTGCTCAGAAGTTGTTTGTGCTTGATCTTGTGTTTGTTCTTGTGTTTCAGCTTGACTAGTGGTTTCTTCACCAACAATACTTTCTGATGAAGTATTAATAGTTGTATTTTCTAAAGAAGTTGTATTTGCGTTACTAGTGTTTACACTAGCAGAAGAATTTGTAGTACTCACAGCATAAACAGAACCTGCACTTAAAACTCCAAAAATAATAGCAAATATTAAAATTACATTAAAAACTTTTTTTCTCATACTAAATTCCTTTCCTTTCTCTAAATCGGGATTTTGGGGACGGACTTAAATTTCCCTTTTTTTTATTTTTCATTTTCAATTGGAATATATTCTTTTCCATCTCCAGAATAAAATCTACTAAATAATTCATAATATTCTAATCTTAATACTTGAATGGCAACAATTAAACCTTCAAGAATGATAACAATACCATTACCAATAATAGCAACTATTAAACTTCCAGTACTACCAAACATATTGGATAAAATATATACAGCCATACATAAACCAACATGATTGATGGCAAAAGCCGCTAGTCTAACAAATGAAATTGTATTGCTTGCCATACTTAAAAGCATTTCTATTAGTTCAAATATTTTTTCTACAATGGATACTTTTTCCTTTGCTTTCTTTTTATTTAAAAGATTTTCAATTTTTTCTTTAAATAAAATAAGAAGTAAAGGTATAATAATTAATACCAATGTAATTGTTAAGCTTAAAATCATTTTTCCATTTTGTAATAATCCTACGACTAGAATTAAGATAACACTATAAAAAATTAATCCAGCTAATCCATTTTTATCAAATAGAACACGTGAAATATCTTTATTTTTAATACCATTTTTAATATTAAATATCATGGCAATTAAAATTAATATAGATCCACTACCAATTCCAAAAACTAACATGTTTTGAATATTGTCCATTGGACTTGGTACGATTCCTTTGATAATATCTTCTTTTCCAAAGATACTACCATACAGGAATCCAAATAAAATTGCTGAAATTCCTGCGGCTGTAAATATAGGACCTAAAGATTTTTTCTTTTTAATTAAAATAAATCCAATTAGTGCGATAATAAAGCCTTGTCCTACATCTCCAAACATAAAACCAAACATTAAAAATGCAGTTATTGCAACAAATAGTGTTGGATCCATTTCTGTATAATTTGGTGTTCCATACATTTTTACAATGGATTCAAAAGGCTTTATAATTTTATTATTTTTCAATTTTGTTGGTGGTGTACTTGCCACTTCATCATGACTTTTAACAACATATTCTACTTGATGATTTTTTAATTTAGTTGTTAGAGCTTCTAAATTATGATAAGGAATCCAACCAACAATATAGAAAGAACCTTTATTATCATGTGCCATATATTTTTTTACTTTATTTATTTTTTCTAAAAGTTGTAACTGTAAATAAGTATGGATTAATTCTCTTCCGATGGTTTCTCTCAATTCAGAAAGTTTTATTTTTTGATTTTCTATTTGTGTTTGATTTTCTTTTATATATGTGTTTACTTGTGTAATTACTTCTGATGGCATTCCTTTAAAATCTTCTGGAAGCCAAATTCTTTTAAATTTCATTACTTTAAAATAGCTATCTACTTTTTCAGACAGAGCTTTAGGTGTAAAATATACTACCCAAACTTCATCTTCGGTTTTATCCAATTCTAATAAAATGGCATCTATATGTTCTAATTCTTTACAAAGTTCATCATAATTTTCTAAAGAAAACACACCAAATCGAAACGACATGTATCTTAAATTGTATAAATTTTCTAATGTTTCTGGAAAATTCTTAAGATGTTCAATCGGAACAATACTCGTATTTAATTCTTCTATTTCTTTTTCCTTTTCTGCAATTTCTTGATATACATTGTTTATTTTTGATTCAGAAGTTTCTATAAATTGCTTGAGTGCATCAAAATTTTGTGTTAATTCAACTGACTTTTCCTCATAATGTATATCTAATTTCTTTAGTAAATTTTCGGCTTTTTTGATATATTCTTTTATACGAGAATCATATGAAAAATATGTAAGTTTCCAACCTTTTTCTAAAACTTTTAAAGCATTTTCTGGTTGAAAGCCAGAACCGATTAAATCATTGGCGATAATAAAATCTAAATGTTCTTCTTTACCAGTCATGCTTAAAAATTTCATTCTTTCTATAGCCAAAATTTTCACCTCTTTTGTTTATATAATAATTTTACTTTCGATACTTGGCTTAGACATTTTATATCTAATGCCTTCTATAATGGTTACAATATTTTCTTTTTCTGTTTCTAATATTTTAAAATAGCTAATAATCATGCTTAAATCTAATAGTTCATTTCTAAATGCTTTTTTACTTTTTTGATATACATATTTTTTAATATCACTTTCAATATGTGTACCAATCATATTTTGATAAATAGTACCAGCTAAAGCTTGATTTAAATCCTCTCGGGTGTTCGCATTTTCAATTTTTTGAATGGTATTTAAATCGATTTTGTAAAAATGAGGAATTAATATATCTTGATTGACAATTCCATAATATTTTTTACATCGATATGTCCAAAGGATATTTAATAAGTCAATTCTTATATTTAATAATGTTTCTATTTTTTTATTTTTCCCTTTTACTGTTTTGAATAAGTTTTCAAAATAATATTTATCTAATGTATTTTCTCTTTCAAAATCTGTGTGACTATTTTCAAAAATTGATTTTATATTTTTATCAGGAATTTTATCAATAAAATCTTCTTTACTAGTGGCTGTATATAGAACTTTTAAATCTGTAAATATATGTTCAATCCAATCATTACTTTGTATCGTTTTTACTTTTGGACTATCTATGTTTTCGTATAGCTTTTTAATAGTTTCTATTTTGTATTTTATAATATATTGTGTAAATATTTCTTTGTTTGCACCATGCAAATACTTAAGAATTTTTTGAATATCATATATTAAAAGTGTATCTAATGCTGTTTCTAATTCCATTCTTTTTGCATTATCAGATAAATTATCTAACTCAGGTAATTTAGATTTTAGAAGGATAATCGCATCAGTTAAATTATTTTGTTTTATTAGATCTTCTAAATCCTCTTTTTTCAATTTTTGTGCATACATTGCTTTTAATTTTGCATTTAAACCAGGATTATTCATTGTTCTCATTATTTGAAACCACCTCTTTTAATATATGATTTATTATTTGATTTACATTTTCTTCTTTCATGGCTTCAAATGTATTTCTTTTATGGTTTAATTTTTCTAAAGTTTCTGATTCTACTTCTTTTTCTTTTTTGGCAAAAGAATCTTCAAGATTTTGTTGAAATTGTAATATATTTTTTTTATATTGTGCCTCAAGAGCAACCTCTTTAGCTGTAATTTCTTGCTTTATATATGTTTCTACTTCTTTATTTTTTTCTTCAATTTCTGCTACATTTTTTTTAGCAAGCTCATCAATTTGTAATATATGATCAATGAGTTTTTTATCCATTTAATTCACCTCTTATATATTGAATGAATTTTTATTTTCATCTATATTTTATTTTTTCAGATGATAGTTGTCAATAAAATACACATAAAAATCACATATGATTTGATACTATTTAGATTTATAACGAGTATACCCAATTTCAGCATAATTATTTTTTGAAAAGCTGATATATAAAAATTTATCAAGTTCATTCAAAATAAAAAAGTGATATGATATAATATGAAAAGAAAACATAGTGGAAAAGTTGAAAAATAATTACGATTTTGGTGTTGCTAAGCTTCATGATTTATGTTTTAGGAAGGAATGTGAGTTACAATGGAATTTATCAAACAACATAAAAAAGCAATATTAATTATTCTTTGCATATTGATATTAATAGCTGTTATGATATGTAGCTATATAGGTTATTATTTTTATCAACAAAGTAAAATTGATATCAAATCAGAAAGAACATTTTATATAGAAACAGAAGAACAAGATTTATCTAAAATTGCAACTGACTGGATCAATCAATATGTTGGACAATATATGCAAAAATATGTACCAAGAACGGAAAAAATAAAAAGTATAGAAATTAAAAATGTGGAAGTTTTAGAAGAAGAAAACCAATATGTGCAAATTGATTTTGAATTAAAAACAGCTAAAAAGGAAAGCGATTATTTTCTAGAAAATGAATGGGGAATATATGAAGAAAATCATATACTTTCTTGCCAATGGGTTTTGAAATTTTTATTAAGAGAAGAAAATCAAATTTCTAAATATTTTGTAACTGCTAGAATGAAACCAGTAGAATATCAAATACAGCAGTACAAAGAAAGTGGACAAGCAGAAGCAGAACAACAACAATTTCAATTTGAAAATAAAAAATACTATGAGGATAAAGAGAAACAATGTACTTATAAGATAGAAAATGAAAAAATATATGTAACCTATGATAATAGCAATACTTGGAAAGAAGTAGAAACGAATGGGATAGATTTTAGAGATAGCTCTAAAAAATACAAATTAACAGATAATTTATATACAATTTCTGAAGAAGTGACAGCTATTATGAATATGGATAATCAAATGATATATTCAAAAGATAAAGGAAAAACTTGGGAACTAAAAGAATATAAGGGTGAAGGAAATCCTATGTATCTACAATTTTTAAATGCAAACACAGGATATTTAGTGGAAGTTGTAGATGCTGCACTAGGAGGAGAAAGATTTATAGAAATATTAAAAACACAAGATGGGGGAGAGACCTGGACGAGTGTAGGAAATGGACCTAATGAGAATGGTTCTATCAGAGATGGTGCACAGTTTAAAATGTTTGATGAAAATGTAGGATTTTTGGTAAATCCTGTATCAGCAGGAGAAAAAGCTATTTTATATAAAACAACAGATGGAATGAAAACATTTTCAGAAGTACAAATACCAGCACAAACTTTAGAAGACACAACACTTAATTTAAATTGGCAGGATGTCTATGATACACCAGAAATGCCATATATCAATGAAAATAATGAATTGATTTTAGTTGTTGGACAAGGTAGTGATGGGGATTATAATGGAGGAACGAAAGCAGCTTATAAGTCAAATGATATGGGAGATACATGGACTTTTATAGAAGAATATATTCCTGAACCAGAGGAATGGGAAGGATAAAATATAATCCCAGAGGTTATGATATCGTAACTTCTGGGATTCAATTATGTATTATGATATGAGTATTTTTATAGGATTAGTTAGTAGTTTCCTTATTACCTAATAAATAAATAGCCATACAAGTAATACCGATTCCTAACATAATGATAGATGATTTTATATCGATTTGATTTAATATATTTAATACCACAACAGCAATTCCCATAGCTAAAGCAATAGCTTTAAAAATTAAATTTATTAAATCTTTCATTTTTGTATTGGAATCTTCTTTCTTTTTAGCTTTCAATAATTCTTCAACAGATACATCTAATATATCTGCTAATTTTGAAATGGTGTTAATATCTGGGCAAGATAAATCTCGTTCCCATTTTGAAACAGCCTTATCCGTAACATTCATTTTTTCAGCTAATTCATTTTGAGTCATACCTTTTTGTTTTCTTAAAGAAGCAATGGTTTCTCCTATACTTTTCATAATCAATCCCTTTCCTTTCTTAATGGATAAGTTAAGTTGGAAAAATTGCAAAAACATAATGATTTTTCCACCTAACAATATTTGTGTTTTCGTATAATTCAATGTTACTATGTCTCATAAAAAAAGTAAACCGATAATCAGTTTAGTTTTCTCGACTATTAGTTTACTTATAGTAGAATTGTAAATCATCTATTCAAAAGATAATTTGCATTATAAAATTTATGATATTATTTTTCCATGACACCTTTAGACAATTTTTTTATTCTTATTATAGAAACAATAAGAATGATAATATCTATCAATAAAGGAATTCCAAAAACATATAGGTAAAAGTATAGACTTACCCAAACATGTTGAAACCAGTAAAATATAGTAACACCAAAAATATCATCATAATAATTACCAGCCAAAAAACCGTTTATTATGATATATCCTGCAAATATCATGAAACATATTAATAAAGCTAGAGTAATATTTCTAATAATTTTCCATTTCTTCATAATCATAAATCCCCTTACAATTTAGCATATATTTATTAGAATTATATCATTAAGAAAAAGAGGATTCAATATTCCTCAATATAAATTGCTTTTGCAAGATAAGGAGTAATCTCATTCATATTATACCAACCAGAACTTTTACTATCATTCTCTAAACCATTCGGATTAGAAACATAAACCATTCCCTTTCCATCAGTAGCAAGAAGAGCCATATAATGAGAAGCAGTCGTCCATCGGTTATTATGTGGTTGGTTCCAAACACAAACAATAATTGGTCTATTGGTAAGTAAATGTTCTTCAATGGATGTATTAGATAAATGGTCAGAATCATAGTAAAAACCAGAATTTTTAATTCCAAAGGTAGAAGCTAATTCACTTGGAAATTGTTCATAATCCATAACAGGATAATATTTTTGTCGTAAATCTTCAGGAGTGTAATTTTTGTTATAACCACTTAAAATAATAGACATAACGGTTATACCACATCCATTTTGAGCCATGGTATCTCCCCAATAGGTATTATTGCTCCAAGAGGCATCTCCATTTTGTTTATATTCCACATAAGTTTTTTGATGATTTTTTTCTGTTGTAAAAGTAGTAAAATAGCCATCTTTATGTTTTACTTTTTCTTGACCAATTCCTGTGTAATTACGATTAGTATCTTGTTTGATAACATCATATTCAGAATTGTTTTTTAAAGAAGAAATAAAATGTGTACTTTCAACAGAAATATCTTGAGAATTTATATATAAATAAAAAATGACACATAATAGGAGTAAAGATAGAAATAATCTTTTCTTATTTAGTTTTTTATGTATTCTTTTTTTCATGTTATAACCTTCTTTCTGAAAATTCTTTATTTTTACTTCATATAAATTTTACAAAATAAATACAAAAAGAACTTTAAGAAAGGATTAACAAATTCTTAACATTTTCTTACATTTCTGAAAAATGAATAAAAATAGGGGATTTATATGGTATAATGCGATAAAGAGAAAAAACAAAATTTTATTGCCAAAATTTTAATTTTTTCATATAATTTGAACCTTGAGAAAGGAATTGTAGAAATGAATATTTTAGTATTAGATGATGAAAAAGAAATTGCAGATTTGGTAGAATTGTATCTGCAAAATGAAAATTATCAGATATATAAATTTTATACATCAGAAGAGGCAATCAATTGTATTGATACAAAGAAAATAGATGTTGCTATTTTAGATGTGATGATCGAAGGAAAAGATGGATTTGAAATTTGTAGATATATCCGTGAAAAAGGACTTAAATTTCCTGTCATTATGCTAACTGCTAAAATAGAGGATAATGATAAGATAAAAGGATTAACGTTAGGAGCAGATGACTATATTACCAAACCCTTCAATCCGTTAGAGTTGGTGGCAAGAGTAAAATCAGCATTAAGAAGATATACATTATATAATGGAGAACATACATCAAATAATATAATCGAAATTAATGGTTTAGTGATAGATAAAGATAAACACAAATGCTCACTATATGAAAAAGAAATCGATTTCACACCAATGGAATTTGAAATATTGTTATACTTAGCAGAAAACAGAGGAAAAGTGATTCCTTCAGAAGAGTTATTTGAAAAGGTATGGAAAGAAAAATATTTAGACAGTAATAATACAGTTATGGTGCATATTAGAAGGATAAGAGAAAAATTAAATGAAGATACCAAACATCCAAAATTTATAAAAACAGTATGGGGAGTGGGATATAAAATTGAAAATGAATGATTTAACCAAAAGGAAAATTAGATTAAGCATGTCTTTAATAGCCAACATCATGGTAGCAATGATTATTTCCTTAATTGTATATTTTATTATGGCTATGTTTTTTGAGGGAATTATATCAGATATTGTAGCAAATTTGAACTATGATATATATTCATGGATTGTATATAATAGAGAAATTGTTGTATATGTGTATATTGGAATTGTTTTAGCAGTGATTATTTATCGATTTATGTCAAAATACGTAAATGGTATGCAAGAAGTATATAATGCATTAGACTTGATATTAAAAGAAGATAATGAAACCATTAAATTACCTAGTGAAATGAGCCAATTTTCAGATAAAATCAATGAAATTAAATATGATTACATATTAAGCAAAAAAAATGAAAGAGAAGCAGAACAAAAGAAAAATGATTTAATTGTATATATGGCACATGATTTGAAAACACCATTAACTTCCATTATTGGATATTTAACATTGTTAAAAGATGAAAAACAAATATCAAAAGAATTGCAAGAAAAGTATATTAAAATTGCATTAGATAAAGCCTTAAGAGTAGAAGATTTAACCAATCAATTTTTTGATATTACAAGATATAATTTACAAAATATGCCGATTAATAAACAAGAAATGAATTTAGTATATCTATTAAAACAAGTGATTGATGAATGTTATCCAATGCTTGAAAAAAGAAACCTAAAATGCCATCTGGAATCTGTTGATAAAGTAATGTATGTGGGAGATGGAGATAAACTAGCAAGAGCCTTTGATAATTTATTAAAAAATGCCATTAATTATAGTTATGAAAATACCACGATAGAAATACAGTTAGAAGAAAGAGAAGGAAAAATATCAATTGTATTTAGAAATAAAGGAGATAAAATTCCACAATATAAATTGGATAAATTATTTGAAAAGTTCTATAGAGGAGATGATGCAAGAACTAGTAGTACTGGTGGAGCAGGATTAGGACTTGCTATAACCAAACAAATTATAGAGTTGCATCAAGGTAGAATTTATGTTAAAAATGATAATGAATATATAGAATTTTTTATTGAATTATAAAATATTCAAATAAAAAATAATTTAAAAAGAATTTAAACAGATGTAAAATTAACTTTAAATTTATTATATGAGGTGAATACTATGGGAAAAGTATTAAAAGTAAGGGAAGTAGGGGATCCTGTTTTAATAACAAAGTGCGAAGAAATAGATACACAACATATAGATAAATCTATAATAGAAGTTATAGAAGATATGAAAGAAACTTTGAATTTTACAGGTGGTTTTGGAATAGCAGCTCCACAAATAGGTGTGAATAAAAGAATTCTTGTTATACAAGTAGAAAAAGACAAGTGTACTTATCAAGATTGTGAAGATATCCCAACAACAGTTATGATAAATCCTGTTTGGAAAAAGTTATCAGAAGAAACTTATGTAGAGTATGAAGGATGTCTAAGTGTACCATCTATTAGAGGAAAAGTGGAAAGATATCATAACATAGAAGTTACTTACTATAATGAGCTGGGAGAGAAAATAACAAAACAAGTTCATGGATTCACAGCAAGAGATATTCAACATGAATGTGACCATCTAGATGGAATTGTATTCTTAGAAAGAGTAAATATGCATAATGGATTTGCAACAAAAGAAATGATAAATAAATATCATTTAAAAGAAGAATTATAGGTAATTACATTATTTTGTATTATATAAATAAAGACTATAAAAAGAAAATGAAACAGAAAAATAAAGTATATAGCAAAATGCATATATACTTTTATTTTTTATCTAAAATATGTAGTAAATTTTCTTGATGATCAAACATGTCTTTTATTTCTTGTGAATCCGCATTAGCTTGAATAGTATCATATTGTAATAAAACTAAATGTTTCATGCTTTTTATTTTATGCCTATCACAGAAATTTTTTATTTCATCAATTAATAATTCTTCTTTATTTGGATATTTAAAAATTCCTTTACTTTGATAAGAAGCATGTTCAAATTTATAATACATATGATTATACTCATAAAGCAAAAAGGCATGACACATATGATGGTTATAAATTGCATAAGATTCATTTTTTAAATTTTGGGAATCAAAAAATAATTTTTCTAAAGCAACTTGTTCAAAGCAAATTCCAATGCCATATTCAAAAACTTCATCTAAACTAGCCATTCTATATTTTTCTAATAGATTACCAATATTAGAATAGCGAATGATATTATCTTTTCCTATCCAGCCATATTGAATATATTTATCCATAAAATCTAATAATTCTTCAGGTGTTTTTATAGTAAAAAATAAATCTTTTAAATTCATGATTTGTCTCCATATATTTTTTATTTATTATAACATATAAAACGATATTAGAAAAATATTTAAAGAAAGTATTGACAAAATGAAGAAAAACCAGTATAATTTATAAATGTTAAGAGTTATGCAGGTGTAGTTCAATGGTAGAACCTCAGCCTTCCAAGCTGATGACGTGGGTTCGATTCCCACTACCTGCTCCAAAAATCACTCCCATGAAATTTTACAATTATTTAAAACAAATGGATGTAGAATTTTATGGGAGTATTATTTTATAATTATTTGTCAAAATTATAATGTATAATTTTAATAAACATTCATATAATATTAATGTCAAAACTAGTTTGACAAGTTAAATATTGTATGTTAGAATATATTTAACTTAACCCTCTACTACTTTTGTAGTAAGACGGGAGCCTAAATGATTTTGGAGAGTTCAATAGCAACTCTCCTTTTTAAGTACTATAATCATTTCGTAAAATATTTGATAATTTGTTTATCAATCAAATCAAGTGATTCACTGGATATTTTTACATTTCTTCGCACAGTATCTTTGAAAATTCTTTGTTTGCTAATTGTCGTTATTTGATTAATTAAAGCAATACTGTCTTTTTTCATTTTACTGATTTCCTTTTCCATTTTTTCAATATAATTTTGTTCTTTTTCTATTATATTCTGAATACTAATAGGAATATCTTCTATCTTTTCTAATTCATTTAGTATTTGTTGCAATTTGTCTTTTTCTTTTTCAATTTTTTTTTGAAAGATATTGTAAAGCTCCTTCCCGAGATTTACAGAAGAAGAATCATATTTTTTATTATCTTTTCTAGATGTTAATGGAATAATATTTAAAGCTCCATTTCTAGTATTATCATATTTATTTAATACAATACAATAATGTAATCCTCCTAATTCATTTCCTATATTAAAACCCAAGTTTACTTTTATTATATCACCACGAGAGTACATACCAGATTTTGCAATATTGAATGTTTTTTCTTCATCGTGATATTCAGCGAAGTCATATATCCAATAAGCCAATAATTCACTCTTCTTATATTCATTTAATTCTATATGTTTAACAAATGACAAATTTAATCTCTTTAAAGAATTATTCTTGTGAAGAATAACATTATTTTTTATTCTAATTTTGTTTTCGTTCAAACAATCAACTCCCTGTGTTCTTTTACAGCATTATATCAAACATATGTTCAAAACACAATAACTATTGAAAAATAATTTTACTATGTCATAATTTAAACAATCAATTGATTATTCAAATAATTATGGTAAAAATTTTCTATAAAGAAAAATATTGAAAAAATTCATGAATATGATATAATAACAACGGACTGAGCTAGTAAGAATATCTTTATAGCAAAGTATTTAAAAATTTCTGATACTAAAATATTATTGAAGTAGAAGTATGAACATAATTTTAGGAGGAAATCATGGATACAAGGGTTGCCATAATAGGAATAATATTAGAAAAAAAGGACGAGGTAGAAAAACTAAATTCTATTTTACATGACTATTCAAAATGGATTATTGGAAGAATGGGTATGCCATATCCTAAAAAATCTATCAATATTATTAATATTATCGTAGATGCACCACAAGATGAAATAAACACTTTATCAGGAAAAATAGGCAAACTTTCTGGAATTACAAGTAAAGTGATTTATTCCAATGTATAGTAAAGATATATTCTTATTTTAAAGCTCTATTTCTATAAAAGGAGGAGTTTAAAATGGAGAATGAAAGTGTTATTAATAAAAGAATAACCGATTTTTCAAAAGGTGCTGATATAGCACAAACAATCATTATATTTTTAATTGCCCTATTAGTTCCAACATTCTTAGGACAGCTTATTACAAGTTTATTTGGATCAACAAGTGTGATAGCAAGTAATTCTCAATTGATTGTTGGAACAATTGTCAATATGGCTTTAGTCACAACAGCTATCAATCTAAAAGGTTGGGCTAAAATTCTTGGAGTTATAACAATGCCAAGTATTTCTACAATATTAAGTGGATATGTATTTGGAACAGCTTCTACATATATGGTATATATGATACCAGCAATATGGGTAGGAAATTTTGCGTTAGTATATGCTTATAAATTTATTATGTTAGGAAAAAATAAACATTATTTCTTAGCTGGAGTAGTAGGTGTTGTTGTAAAAGTAGCTATTATATTTGCATTCTTTGGAATTTTAAATGCTTTTGGTGTTTTCCCAGAGAAATTAGTTTCAAACTTACAAACAGCTATGAGTACAACACAATTGATTACAGCTACATTAGGTGTTATTTTATCTTTTATTATTTATCAATTAGAAAAGAGATCAGCTAAGGAATAAATAGAGATAATCAATGTGAACTAAAAAAATAAGGAAATGAACCTAAACGAATTAGACAAAAAGTTTAATCAGAAAGGTTCATTTTTTTATGGGACAATTGGGACCAGTCCTGATTTACCCTATAATAACGCAAAAAAAGAACTAGATTACTGTTATAGGAGAAATCTAGTTCATAAACAAAAAATAATTGATAAATCGATATATAAATATATGATTTATTACTGGTATTGTAGCAAATAAAAGAAAACAAGTCAATAAAAAAACACAAAAAACAACAAATTTCTATAAAATATTACAAAAGAAATTGATGAAGAAATTTATGAGAAAAAATTCATCTAAAAGCATAAATTTATTGATAAATTTCTAAGTCTTTAAAAGCAGGTCCATATAGATTTTTGCCCATAGCATCATAACGAGAACCATGACAAGGGCAATCCCAAGTTTTATCAATATCATTCCAGGTAAGTAAACATCCTAAGTGCGTACAAATTGGATTGATGGCATGAATTTGATTTTCTTTATCTCTATAAATTCCAACCTTTTTTCCATCTAACTCAATAATATCTCCGGAATTTGGTTTGATTTTTTCTAAAGAAGTATTTGAAGATTTTAATTTATTTAATAATAAAGAATTTGTTGAATCCACAACCATATTTTTTACTTCATCAAAGTTTTTAAATAATCCAAATCTTGTCGAATCAAATAAATAGGCATAAGGATTTTTTCTTTCACAAATCTCATCAACAATTAAATTAGCAGCAACATTAGATAATGTCATCCCCCATTTTTTAAATCCAGTTCCTACATATACATTTGGTAATAAGCTAGAATATTTACCAATGTAAGGAAGCTTATCTAAAGAGATACAATCTTCACTACTCCATTCATATAAAACATCACAATCTGGATAATATTGCTTAGCAAAATTTTTTAAGGTATTATAAGGATTTTCATGAGAATTATTATGACCGGTTTTACTATTGCCACTTGCTAATAATAAAATATCTTTTCCATTAAATTTTGCAGTTCTAAAAGAGTAAATAGGAGAGGAAACATTAATATACATATCTTTTAATGATTCTTTTTTTGTATCCACAGCAATAATATAGGAAGTCGATTGATATAATTTTGAGAAATAGAAACCAGGAACATTCATAAAAGGATATCGTGTTGCCATAATGACATGTTTTGCTTTTATCATTTTGCCATTATCTGTATAAACCACATAATTTTTCTTATCTTTTTCGATATCAACTGCAATGGTATTTGTATAAATTTGTCCATTTTTTTCAATAATGGTTTTCGATAATCCTAAAATATATTTTAAAGGATTAAATTTCGCTTGATTTTTAAAACATAAAGCACTTTCTACTTCAAATGGTAAAGAAACATTTTTCGTTAATTCTGCATGATAATCTAAACTTTTCAAAACTTTTTGTTCTTTTTTTAATAAATCTACTTCTTCTTTTTTGGTTGTATATACATAACTATTTTGTATTTCAAAATCACAATCAATTTGTTCTTTGTTAATAATATTTTCCATATTTTTGATTGCTTTTTCATTGACTTCTAAATAATCTTTTGCAAAATGCATATCATAAGAAGTGTTCAGATAAGAATAAAATAGACCGTGTTGGCTAGTGATTTTACCAGTTGTAAAACTAGTTGTACCTGCTAAATTATTTTTATCGATTAAAATAACTTTAAAACCTAAATGACTCAGATAATAACCACAAGTCATTCCGAAAATACCAGCTCCAATAATACAGATATCAGCTTCTAAATTTTTATCTAATGCTTCAAATTTTGAATTTCCTTTTACAGAATCTATCCATAAAGAATTCATAAAATTCCACCTTTCGTAATAATCTTTACAGATAGTATAACCAGTTTTTTGGAATAAATTATAAAAATAGTGGAAAAATGAATAATATAATGATATACTGTGAAACAGAAAAAAGAATATATAGGAGGGATAAAGATGAGTGAAGAACTAAAGGAAAAACTTTTTGATAAAAAAGAAAATGGTTGGCTTTCAGTAAATGAAGAAGAAAAACAAAACATTTTTAATTTTTCAAAAGGGTATATGGATTTTTTAAATCAGGCTAAAACAGAAAGAGAATTTATCAAAATGGCAAGAAAAGTTGCTGACGAAAATGGATTTAGAGATATCATGGAATTTGATACTTTAAAACCAGGCGATAAAATATATTTTGTGAATAGAAAGAAAAGTATGTATTTAGCAATTATTGGAACAGAAAGTATCGAACAAGGATTACATATTATTGGTTCACATGTAGATTCACCAAGATTGGATTTAAAACCAAATCCTTTATATGAAGATACAGAAATGGCATATTTTAATACCCATTATTATGGTGGAATCAAAAAATATCAATGGACAACTATTCCACTAAGTATCCATGGGACAATTGTAAAAGCAAATGGAGAATCTATTGATATTTGTATTGGAGAAGATGAAAATGATCCAATCTTTACTATTACAGATTTATTACCACATCTAGCCCAAGACCAAATGGAGAAAAAATTAAAAAATGGAATTGATGGAGAAGACTTAAATCTTTTAATAGGAAGCATTCCTTATGGAGAAAAAGGAAAAGACCAAGTAAAATTAAATATTTTAAATATATTAAACCAAAGATATGGTATCACAGAAGCAGATTTAAAAAGCTCAGAAATTGAATTAGTACCAGCATTTAAAGCTAGAAGTTTAGGATTTGACGAAAGTATGGTAGCAGCATATGGTCAAGATGATAAAGTATGTGCTTATACATCACTTGCAGCCATGATGGAATTAGAAAATGTAAAAAATACAGCTGTATGTATATTATCTGATAAAGAAGAAATAGGAAGTATAGGAAATACAGGTATGGAATCACATATGTTTGATTTCTTTATCTCAGAAATATTAAATAAATTAGGTGTAAACAAACCAAATCTTTTAGATAAAGTATTTTGTTTTTCAAAAATGCTATCTTCAGATGTAGATGCAGGTTTTGACCCAATTTATGCTTCTGTATCAGATACAACTAATGCAGGATTTTTAGGAAAAGGAATTAGCTTAAATAAATATACAGGTGCTAGAGGAAAATCAGGAGCTTCTGATGCAAATGCAGAATATGTGGCATGGGTAAGAAATGTATTAGAAAAACATGATATTCATTATCAAATTGCAGAACTTGGAAGAGTAGATATTGGTGGTGGAGGCACAATTGCTTATATCATTGCCAATAAAGGAGCAGATGTTATTGATTGTGGTGTTCCAGTATTATCAATGCATGCACCTTATGAAGTAACAAGTAAATATGATGTTTATTCTGCATATAAGACATATAAAGCATTTTGGAATGCATAAAAATGATAAAAAACAAGAGGTTGCAAATGTATTTGTAACCTCTAAATTTTAATCTTAAATATATGCTCAAATGAAAAATTATTTAAAATTAATCAACAGATCAATCATGTTATCAACAAAATTAAGTTTTTCCTCTGAAAGATAGTTTAGTTTTTCAGATATTTCAATTTGTTTTATAATGTCTTTGTTTGTCATAAGCTCTTTAAAAATAGTATTAGGAGTAATACCTAAAATATTCATATAATTAATTAAGGTCTGGGTTTTAATTCCGCTATATCCGTTTTCAATTCTAGATATATATTTTAAAGAGATTCCAAGTTTTTCTGCCATAACTTCTTGTGTATAGCCGTTTTTAACTCTAAAATCTTTTAATATTTTTCCAAATGTTTTATCAATATCACTTTTTGAGATAGAATTCATTTTATTCCTCCATAATTCAAAAGTATTATCATAAGTATAACAAGCTGAGAGCTAACATAAAACACAGTAATAATATAAGAAAAAAACAATAAAAATATTCTAAAAAATGTTAAAAAACTTGAAAAATAAAACAACTAATGATAATATTGATTTAAACGCAATGTATAACTAAAAGTTATACAAGAAAAATCAATAGGTGGAGAAATAATTAGAAATGATAAAAAACGAAGAATATATAGATTATTTAAATAAAGTGATAGCTTGTGTTAGTAATGGAGACTATTATTCTATAAAAGAATTGTCTGTTTTAAAGTTAGATACATTAAATGAAGAAACTGTGACTATGAAAAAAAGATTACACAAGTTTGCTAAAAAAAATATCTGCAAAAAAGAATTAAAAAATTTAGAGAAACAAGAAGTTATATATATTGTGAATTTATATATAGACTATTTATTTAATGAAATAAAAGAACGCAAAGGTGTCAAAAAGATTGCTTCTATAGAAGAATTTATCCAAGAAATGCAATAGTTTGAAGTTACATATAGTGATATATGTAATTTTAAAAATATAGAAAATTATCGAAAAACAATAAAAAAATATTGACAAATAATAAAAATGCGAATAAAATAGTAGCCATAGGAGGTAAGCTTATGAGTTCGATTTTTATTTGTGGAATCATTTTTAGTATATTGCAATCTATATTATTTTGGGAAAAAGAAACAGGAATTTCTGTACTACTATTTGTGAGTTCTTTTATCATAGGGCTAATATATTTAATGTATAAACATAAAAAGGTGGAGAATAAAAAAGCACTTATATTCGCAATTCCTATCATATTATTAAGTGCCACTTATTTTATGTATCATAATACATTGTTTCAAACCATCAATGTACTTGTGATTGTACTTTTAATGATGATTATGTGTATATATGCCACTAGAATGCATGTCAAAATACAAGAGTTCTTAATCAAAACAATTGAATTGTTAGCAGGAAGTTTTGAAAGTATTAGTGATGTTATAGATAGTCTAAAAAATAAATTTAAGAAAAAAGAAGATATCGAAAATGAGAAATCTGCAAAACTAAAACAAGGAGTAAAATCATTTATATATGCAATTCCAGTGATTTTAGTTGTTTTTATATTATTAATGTCAGCAGATAGTGTATTTGCCAATATATTTGAGGGCATACTTGGCGAATTTCAAAAAATCTTTATGGCAGAAAATTTTGTGATATTTTGTTTAAGATTATGTATTATTATAATATTTTTCTTTATCTTTTCAGGATTTTTCGTAAATCTTTTAAAAAAGGATACGATGTTTAATAGTGAAAGTGAAGAAAAGATAACGGAAATTCATGTAGAGAAAATGACAATAAATATGATATTAACCATTTTAAATATATTTTATTTGATTTTTAGTATCATACAATTTACAAGTTTGTTTTCTAATATGAATACAAATGATTTGGATTATGCAACATATGCAAGACAAGGCTTTTTCCAACTAATGATGATATCTTTTATTAATATTGTTATGATTATACTTGCAAAAGTAAATAAAGGAGATACAAGTAATTATACAAAAGGAATGTCCATATTAACATTGTTATTTACAATAGTTATTTTACTATCTGCATTTTTCAGAATGAATTTATATGAAAAAGCATATGGATATACCTATTTAAGATTATTTGTTTATTATATTTTAGCAACAGAATTTATTTTGATTTTACCAATAGGGTTATGGATATTAGATAAAAAGATAGATATATTAAAATGGACAATAGGAATTGTAACACTTATGTATCTAATATTAAATTTTTCAAATATAGAATCCACAATTGCGAAACGAAATGTGGATAGATATTTTGAAAATCAGGAAGAAAATGAAATTGATTTAGAATATTTATTTCAACATACAGGGACAGATGCAATTGGACAGATCAAACGACTATTAAATGCAAAAGATGAAAATATAGTAATAAGGGTAAGAGAATACTTACTTCGTGAAAAAGAAGAATTACAAAATACAGAAACGAGTTGGCAAGAAACTAATTTATCTGAAATAAAAGCAAAAGAAGAACTTATGAATATTAAGTAGGGGGAATTTGTTATGAAAATTTTAGGAAAGAAAAGTTTATCATCAGTTGTTATGTTATTTTTATGTGTGTTATTAATACTTTGTATAGTTGCAATTGTTGCAGGTGGTATATTTGTATTAAGTAATGCATCCTTTTTTACAAAAGATTTATTAAGCATTACCTATATTTTAATTTATTTATCAGCTATACCAGCTTTTGTTATGATTATTGCATTTTTACAAATATTTAATACTTTAAAACAAGAAAATCCATTTGAAAAGAAAAATATAAAAAGATTAGGAACTAGTTGTATAGCATCTATTGTGATAGGTATTATATATGCTATCAATGTACTATTAATCTATTTAGGTGTTGGAATGGTGCAAGAAAGATTTTTCATTATATATCCATTAGCCAATGTAGCCATATCTATTATATTTTTAGTATTTGGAATAGGTATTGTTGTTTTAAAAGAGATTTATAGAAAAGCAATTGAATATAAAGATGAAAATGATTTAACAATATAAAGGAGGGAAAGATATGTCAATTGTAGTAAATTTAGATGTTATGTTGGCAAAAAGAAAAATGAGTTCACAAGAATTAGCAGAAAAAATAGGTATTACACAAGCAAATCTTTCCATATTAAAAACAAATAAAGGAAAGGCCATTCGATTTTCAACATTAGATGCAATCTGTAATGCATTACATTGTACACCTGGAGATATTTTAGAATATAGGGAAGATTAGGAGAAGAACATGGAAATACAAAAACCAAAATTATTCAAAATAGAAGAAATAGCGGATTTCAGAAAAGAAATTATAGAAAATTCCGAAAAATATGAAATACGAGAAAAACAATTTAAGGATGTAGAAGAGGAAAATATAAAAGCAGAAAAATATGAATTTAGAAATTGTTTATTTGAATCTTGTAAAATCATACAATCTAATTTTGAAAATGCTTATTTTTCAGATGTTATATTTCAAAATTGTGATTTATCTAACTCGAATTTCAGTAAGGCTGGGTTCAACCGAGTAGAATTTATCAATTGCAAATTAACTGGATGTGAATGGATAGAAGCAGATATATTCAATACATATGTAAAAGAATCTAATTTTGCTTATGTGAATTTTTCAGAGGCAAATTTTAGAGATGTGAAAATGGAAAATACGAATTTACAAAGTAGCAGTATGAATGAAGTTACATGGAAAAATATTGCATTTTCAGAATGTGATCTCAATAAAGCTGAATTAGTTAGAACAAAATTAAAAGGGATTGATTTTTCTACATGTGAATTTAATGGAATTACTGTAAACATATCAGATTTAAATGGTGCTATTGTGAATGAATTTCAAGCATTGGAATTATCAAAACTATTAGGATTGAAAATTAAATAGAAGTAAAGATAATCTGCAACAAAATTATGATTGTTCAAAGTCCAATTCCTCGGAGGTATATATATTATATTTTTCGCTATCCCAACACTTTACATACTCTAACTAAATCAGCTCCCACGGGACTGTCGCTGATTTATTAAGAGTATGTAGCGTGTCGGTCCCCACGAAACCTGCTTAAAATATAATATATATACCTCCGAGGAATTGGACTTTGAACATTTTTATATTTATAAAAAAGCGGTAAATTTTGGTAGTAATTTACTGCTTTTTGTGGTATAATATATATGTGTGTTAAAAATAGAGATATCTAAGGAGGAAACATGAATCGAGAAGAAAAATTTGAATTTGATATAGCCAATTTAAAACAAGATTTAGCCATAGAAGATATGCATGTTACAGAAGAAGATGTGGCACTATTACGAAGATATTTTGATAATGAAATCACAATGCCTGAGATGATTGATATAATAAAGAAAACAACCATGTAAGGAGAATGTCTTATGAGTGATTTATATGAAGCTAGAAATTCCATATATTGCTATAAAGATAGTGATGTATTAGTGAATAAGTTTGATATACATGATAATAAAAAATTAGAAGAAATTGAAAGAAAGATTGTTTTAGCAAAATTATATGAATTAAGACAAAACCGTCAGATAGGAAATTTTGACATTGCCCATTTTGTTGGAATTCATAAATTTCTTTTTGAGGATATTTATCCATTTGCAGGACTTTTTAGAAATGAAAATATTGCAAAGGGAAATTTTAGTTTTGCCGAATGGGAATATATAGAAGATGAATTAAAAAAACTATTAGATCAGCTAAAGGAAGAAAATTATTTACAGAACTTAGATAGAGATACATTTATCAAAAGATTATCTTATTATATGGCAGAATTAAATGTATTGCATCCTTTTAGGGAAGGAAATGGAAGAACAATTAGAGAATTTATCAGACAGTTGGCATATAAGAATGGATATGTTTTAAATCTAAAACATATTAATCCAAAAGAAATGTTACATGCCTGTATTCGTTCTGTAGTAGATACTACACAACTAGAAAATATCATATTGGAATGTTTAGAAAAAGAAGAATAGAAGAGATTAGAAAATAGAAAGTGAGAGTAAATATGTCATTTATAAAAGCAAAAGAGTATTTAGAAAAATATGGACTAGAAAATAAAATTATGGAATTTCCAGTTTCTTCAGCAACAGTAGAAGAAGCTGCAAAAGCAGTAAATTGCAAAGAAGAGGAGATTGCCAAAACTTTATCTTTTATCGTAGAAGATAAACCAATTTTAATTGTGGTAGCAGGAGATAAAAAGATAGATAATCCGAAATATAAAGCAGAATTTCACACAAAGGCAAAAATGATACCATTTGATGATGTTGAAAGACTAGTGGGACATGAAGTTGGAGGTGTTTGCCCTTTTGGGATTAAGGATGGTGTACAAGTATATTTAGATGATTCACTAAAAAGATTTCCTGTTATATATCCTGCTTGTGGAAGTTCTAATAGTGCTATAAAATTAACGATTGAAGAATTAGAAAAGATATCAAATTATGAAAAATGGATAGATGTTTGTAAAGATATTTAGAAATAAATTTAAAGAAAATGTATGTAGTTAAAACTAAAAAAGTTAATCTTTTTTAGTTTTAACTATTTTTTTATAATATAGAATCGAATAAGTATAACAAAATTTAATATTGCCACAATTTTAAAATAAAATTCTAAGTAAAAGTACAACAAAAAGATGCTGTTTTTATGAATTATCAACAATTTTTTTAATTTAATTATATAAAAGTAGCAAAATTTTTCATTTAATTACATATTTCGACATTTTTTGTACATGAAATATGTTATTATAATAATGAAATACTATACGGATGAAAAAATAAATATATAAGGAGTAAGAAATGAGTTCATGGAATATTCAAATAAAAGGGGTTTAGTAATAATATGAAAAAAATTTTGATAATTGAAAGTAAAAAAAATATATCTAAACAAATTGTTGATTTTCTACAAGAAAACAACTATGAAATTCACATTATATATAATGAATTTGAAAAAATTAATTATACTGAACTGAATTCATATGATATAATATTATTAAATTTGGAAGTGTTTCAAGAAAAGGATATAGAAATTTTAAATAAAATCGTAAAAGAGGGGATACCAGTTATTGTAATTCTGGATAAAGTTATAGATGATAATATAATAAAAATACTAAAAAATGGTAACAATGATTATATTGTAAAACCTTTTAAAAAAACCGATTTATTGACAAGAATTAATCTTAGATTGAAGCAAGATTTTTATGAAATGTATCAATACAAAAATATTATAATCGATGCTACTAAAAAAATTGTATACAAAGATAATAAAAAAGTGGGATTAAGATTAAAGGAATATCAATTATTTTTATTATTAATAAAAAATGTAGATAATATATTATCTAAAAGAGAAATATTATCTAAAGTATGGGGAATTAATGTTGAATTGAAAACAAGGACAATCGATTATCATATACAACAATTACGAAAAAAGCTTGATTTAAAGAATGATATTATAACAATTAGTAAAATAGGGTATTATTTAAGAAAAGAAAAATGAATAAAAAATTTGAAAGAGGGATCCAGTAACTTTAGGAAACCCTCTTAAATTTATACATTAAATTCTAAGACAAATTCTAAATCTGTATGTTCTACTTCTTTAAATTCAGAAGATGTAAATTGATATCTTAAATTTGTAAGAACTACATTTATTTGTCTAGGAGTATCAATATTTTCATTTAATGAACTAGAAATTGTTTGAGTAAAAGTTTTAAAATCTTCTCTAATATGATTATGATAATTTCTAGCTACAAATATACTATGATCATTTAATTTAGTAAATGAATTTTCTTGATAATGTTCTTTTACAAAACCTTTTGCATAAGATTTTGTTTTATCTAGATTGTCCCAAAAAGATGTGTTTAATATTTTATAGTCATTGTCAAATACTATGTAATCAAATGTAATATTATTTATGTCTAAATCATCACTTTTAAAGGTAAAAGTTTCCATTAGGATAGTAACCTATTTGTGATAATTCTATAGATAAATCATCCAATTTTATAGAGTTATTCTCATTTAA
>CALXLP010000021.1 GCA_944389225.1 uncultured Clostridia bacterium
ACCCAGAGGGTTACCCGAGGCATCAATTATTTCCGACTTTGGTCCCGTAGGTTTTCCAAAGTACGATCTATTGTAGATAGTATATCATTTTCAGATTACTTCTGTCAAGTAAAATGGTAAATTTTTCCTATATACTAATAATAGTATATTCTTATCTATAAAAAGTTATACAATTTCTTTCATATGATTATTAAAATTTGAAAAAAGACTTGTGCTTTACTTTGTTTATATTATATAATGGTTGAGGTAAAGGAGGCAATAAAAATGTCATTTATTGAAGAAATCAAACAAAGAGCAAAACAAGAAATGAAAACCATTATCCTTCCAGAGGCAGAAGATATAAGAGTATTACAAGCAACTGAAAAGGTAATGAAAGAAAAATACGCAAATATCATTTTAGTAGGAAATGAAGAAAATATTTTAGAAAAGGCAAAAACAAATGAGGTAAATATTGAAGGTGCCAAAATTGTAGACCCACAAAAATCAGAAGATTATGATAAATATACAAATCTTTTATATGAATTAAGAAAACACAAAGGAATGACAATAGAAAAAGCAAAAGAATTGGTTTTAGACCCAGTATATTATGGAATGTTAATGGTAAAAGATAATAAAGCAGATGGATTAGTTTCAGGAGCAGCACATTCTACATCAGATACATTAAGACCAGCTTTACAAATTTTAAAAACAGCACCAGACACCAAATTAGTTTCTGCCTTTTTTGTTATGGTAGTACCTGATTGTGAATATGGTGAAAATGGTGTATTTATATTTGGAGATAGTGGACTAAATGAAAATCCTAATCCAGAGCAATTATCAGAAATTGCCATTTCATCTAGTAAAAGTTTTAAACAATTAGTAGGAAAAGAAGCAAAAGTAGCAATGCTTTCTTATTCTACTTATGGAAGTGCACATTCAGAGTTGACTGAAAAAGTAATTGAAGCAACAAAATTAGTAAAAGAAAAACAAAAAGATTTATTAGTAGATGGGGAATTACAATTAGATGCAGCGATTATCCCAGAAATTGCAAAATCAAAAGCACCAAATAGTCCATTAAAAGGAGAAGCAAATGTATTAATTTTCCCTGATTTAAATGCAGGAAATATAGGATACAAATTGGTACAAAGATTAGCAAAAGCAGAAGCATATGGACCATTATGCCAAGGTATTGCAAAACCAGTAAATGATTTATCAAGAGGATGTAATAGTGATGATATTGCAGGAGTTGTTGCTATAACAGCAGTGCAAGCACAATAAAGAAAGCGTGCATTAACAAAATCAAATGTAAGGAGTTTTTATGAAAATATTAGTGTTAAATTCAGGAAGTTCGTCATTAAAATATCAAGTCATTGATATGGAAACAGAAACTGTTTTAGCAAAAGGATATTTTGAAAGAATTGGTCAAGCAGATTCATTTTTGACACATAAAGTAAAGGGAGAGGTACATAAATTCGAACATTATGCAAAAAACCATGATAAAGCCATCTCATTTGTACTAAGTAGACTTACAAATCCACATTATGGTGTTATCAAAAATTTAGAAGAATTAGGTGGTATCGGACATAGAGTGGTTCATGGTGGAGAAAAATTTGCCAATCCAGTAGTCATAACAGATGAAGTGATAAAAGGAATAGAAGAATGCATAGATTTAGCACCATTACATAATCCAGCAGCAATCTTAGGAATTAAAGCTTGTAAAAAATTGGCACCAAATATCAAAATGGTAGCTGTATTTGATACAGCCTTTCATCAAACATTGGAAAAGAAAAGATATATTTATCCAATACCATATGAATATTATGAAAAGTATGGAGTTAGAAAATATGGATTCCATGGAACTTCTCATCAATTTGTTGCCAATAGAGCAGCAGAATTGGTAGGAAAAGATATCAAAGAATTAAAGATTATAAATTGTCATTTAGGACAAGGCGCAAGTGTGTGTGCTATTCAATATGGAAAATCAGTAGAAACTAGTATGGGATTGACACCACTTGGAGGAATCTCTATGGGAACTCGAAGTGGAGATTTAGACCCATCAGTGGTTACCTATATTATGAAAAAAGAAAATCTAAAACCAGATGAGATGGAAAAAATATTAAATAAACAATCAGGTGCTTATGGGATATCTGGTGTATCTGTTGATTTTAGAGATATTGAAGCAGAAGCGGCGGCAGAAGATGCAAGATCAATATTAGCACTTGATAATTTCCATTACTTAGCTGCTAGCTATGTTGCCAAATGTGCAGTAGCCATGAATGGATTTGACATATTAACTTTTACAGCAGGTGTAGGAGAAAAAGGACAGGATTCAAGAGAGGCTATTTGTGATTATCTAGAAGTGCTTGGTGTTAAAATAGACAAAGAATATAATCAAAAGGTAAAAGGAATTGAAGCAGAAATTACAGCAAAAGATGCGAAGGTTAGAACCTTTGTCATTCCAACAAATGAAGAACTCATGATAGCAAGAGCTGTTAGGGACGTGTCAAAATGGACGAAAAGTGTCCAAAAGGGACAGGTCTTAGAAATTAAAAAATAAGAAACTTGTTTTAAAATATATAATAGTGAAACCGAGAATTTTTATGCATAGTTATAGTTAATCCATATATAATAAAAAATTAATATAAATTGGGAATTGTCATAGGACAGAAAAAATATTTGAATTTTAGAATCATTTGTACTGTCCCTTTTGGACACTTTTCGTCCATTTTGACACGTCCCTAAAAGGAGGAAAAAATGAAAGTTTTAGTTTTAAATTGTGGTAGTTCATCACTAAAGTATCAATTAATTAATATGGAGACAGAAGAAGTGTTAGCTTCTGGAAAATATGAAAGAATTGGAGAAGAAGAAGCATTTATTACACATAAAGTAAATGGACAAAAAATCGAAATTAAAAAACCAGCATATAATCATAAAGAAGCAATTGAATTTACATTGGAACAATTTACAAATCCAGAGTATAAAGTCATTGATTCTTTAGATGAAATTAGTGCTGTGGGACATAGAGTTGTTCATGGTGGAGAAAAAATAACAGAATCTGTTGTTATAACAGATGAGGTTATTAAAACAATAGAAGAATGTACAGATTTAGCACCATTACATAATCCAGCATGTATGTTAGGAATTGAAGCTTGTAGAGAGGTTATGCCAAATAAACCAATGGTAGGTGTATTTGATACTGCATTCCATTCTTCAATTCCAAAGGATAAATATATTTATCCAATTCCTTATGAGTATTATGAGAAATATGGTGTTAGAAAATATGGATTCCATGGAACTTCTCATATGTATGTATCTCAAAGACTTGGTGAGATAGAAAACAAATCTCTTGAAGGAACTAAAATTGTTACTTGCCATTTAGGTCAAGGAGCTAGTATATGTGCTGTAAAAGATGGTAAATCAATGGATACAAGTATGGGATTAACACCACTTGCAGGATTACCTATGGTAACAAGAAGTGGGGATTTAGATCCATCAGTAGTTACTTTTATCATGAAAAAAGAAAATCTAGATGCACAAACAATGGAAGATATCTTAAATAAAAAATCTGGATTAGCAAGTATATCAGGAATGGCACCAGATTTTAGAGTGATAGAAGATGAATCAAACAAAGGAACAGAAAGAGCAAAAATTGCGATTGAACAATTTAACTATTCTATTGCAAGCTTTATTGCAAAATATGCTGTTGCTATGAATGGCATTGATTACATCATTTTTACAGGTGGTATTGGTGAAAACCAAATTAATATTAGAAAAGGTATTTGCGAAAAGCTAGAATTTATGGGTGTAAAATTAGACTTAGATGAAAATAACATGAGAGGAGAAGAAAAAGTAATTTCAACACCTGACTCAAAAGTAAAGGTATATGTAATACCTACAAATGAAGAATTAATGATTGCAAAAGAAACCAAAAGACTTGTAGGAGAAAATAATTAATAAAGTATAGAAGAACACATATGAAATAATATGTGTTCTTGAAATATATTTTAGTGAACAAAATATAAAGTTACATAATATAAAAAACAAAAAATGGTTTACACCATAATAAAAATGTGATATACTAGTACTATCAATTTTTAGGAGGACAAAGGCATGAAGAAACGGTTCAAGATTAATATGGAAGAAATAATGGAGAAAATTTCTATTTTGGCCACAATATTAATGGCTATTGTCTCCATATACAATTGTTGCGCTGATATAAAGCGCGATTCAAAGAAACTTGTAAACCGTGACAAAAGTGAGGGGGAGTGATTTTCCCCCACTATTTTAATATTTTAATAGATGGAGGAGTTAATATGGCAAAGATTTTAGAAGATATTTCAAGAACATTTAATGAATTTTTATTATTACCAAACTTAACAGATGAAAGATGCATACCAAATAAGGTGTCTTTAAAGACACCACTAGTAAAATACAAAAAAGGAGAAGAACCAAAATATTACGCAAATATTCCAATGGTATCTGCCATTATGCAATCTGTATCAGGAGTAGATATGGGAATTGCTTTAGCTAGAGAAGGTGGTGTTGCATTTATTTATGGTTCACAAAGCATTGAATCTCAAGCAGAAATGGTAAGACAAGTAAAAAAACATAAAGCAGGATTTATCGTAAGTGACTCAAATGTAAAATCTGGAACACCTTTAAAAGATGTTATTGATTTAGTTATTAAAACAGGACATTCAACAGTTATGATTACAGAGGACGGAACTGCAAAAGGAAAATTCATTGGATTAGTAACAGATAAAGATTATCGTGTATCAAGAGATGATATGGAAGCTCCAATTGATAATTTCATGACACCAAAAGAAAAAGCAGTATGGGCACATGAAGGAATTTCTTTATCAGAGGCCAATGATTTAATATGGGAAAAGAAAATTGCATGTTTGCCAATATTAACTGAAGAAGGAAACTTAAAATATCTAGTATTTAGAAAAGATTATGAAGAGAGAAAAAATAATCCAAATTCTTTATTAGATGAAAATAAAAGATATATTGTAGGTGCAGGTATCAATACAAGAGACCATGAACAAAGAATACCAGCTTTAGTAGATGCAGGTGTAGATTTAATTTGTATGGATTCTTCAGATGGATATTCTATATGGCAAAAAAATACAATTGATTTTGTAAGAGCAAAATATGGAGACTCTGTTAAAATTGGTGCAGGAAATGTTGTAGATGCAGAAGGATTTAGATATTTAGCAGAAGCTGGAGCAGACTTCATTAAAGTAGGTGTTGGTGGAGGATCTATTTGTATCACACGTGAAACCAAAGGCATTGGACGTGGACAAGCCTCAGCGTTAATTGATGTTGTTGCAGAAAGAGATAAATATTTTGAAGAAACAGGAATCTATATCCCAGTTTGCTCAGATGGTGGAATTGTACATGACCATCACATTACCATTGCTTTAGCATTAGGAGCAGATTTTGTTATGATGGGAAGATATTTCGCTAGATTTGATGAAAGCCCAACAAGAGTTGTTAAAAAAGGAAATGGTTATGTAAAAGAATATTGGGGAGAAGGTTCTAATAGAGCAAGAAACTGGCAAAGATATGATATGGGAGGAGATGCAAAACTTTCATTTGAAGAAGGTGTTGACTCATATATCCCATATGCAGGTAAATTAAAAGATAATTTAGCAATTACTTGTGCAAAAATTAAATCAACAATGTGTAACTGTGGAAGTATTACAATTCCTGAATTACATGAAAAAGCAAGATTAACATTAGTATCTGATGTTAGTATTTCAGAAGGTAGTGCACATGATGTTATCTTAAAAGAAATTGATAATCAATATAAATAGGGAATAAGGCATATGAAACTTTGGTTTTGTATGCCTTATTTTTCTTACCAAGAATTGTAATTAAGAACTCTAAAAAACTGTCTATTGCTTAGGAAAAAGGTTGCAAAAAAAACAATATAATGATAAGATAATGAAGAAAATAATGTCTAAATAGAGGAGAATTTTAATGAAAAAACTTTTTTTTGCAACACATAACTTAGACTTAGGTGGAATAGAAACAGCACTTGTTACATTAGTAAATGATTTATCAGAAAAAGGTTATGATATAACGATTGCATTAGAAAAAAGAGAAGGTGTGTTTTTAGACAGATTAAGTAACAAAATAAAAGTTGTAGAGTATAACACCAATAATAATAAAAGTGTTATTTTAAGAAAGATATGTAATTTATTTAATAGAGTAAAATTTATAATAAAATATAGAAACAAATTTGACTTTTCAGCAAGTTTTGCTACATATTCCTTGGCAAGTAGTTTTATGGCAAGAATGGCATCAAGAAATTCAGCATTATGGTGTCATGCAGATTATCTTAGCTTATATCATGGAGATAGAAACAAGATGATTGCATTTTTTGAAAATTTACATTGCAAAGAATTTAAACATATCATATTTGTTTCAAATGAAGGAAAAAAACACTTTATAGAAAGTTTTCCAGATATGAAAGAAAAGGTTATTGTATGTAACAATATGATAAATGGAAAAAGAATTGAAGAAAAATCAAAAGAAGCTATTACAGAAGAAGTGGTATTAGAATTAGCCAAAAAAGAAATTCCTGTTTTTCTAAATGTAGGAAGACATGATGAACTACAGAAAAAGTTAACAAGAATTATCGAAGCTTCCAAAAAATTAAAAGAAGATGGTTTTCTATTTAAAGTTTTATTGGTTGGTGATGGATCAGATACGAAATTATATGAAGATCTTGTTATAGAATATGGCTTGGAAGATAGAATCCTTTTTTTAGGAAGAAAAAAGAATCCTTATCCTTATTTTGTAATGAGTGATTGTATTATTTTATCTTCTGAATACGAAGGATACCCAGTTGTATATTTAGAAAGTTTTGTATTACATAAACCAATCATCACGACAAAAGTATCTGATTATGAACAAGTAGAAGACGGAAGAGGAATCGTTGTAGAAAAAGATACACAATCTATATATATGGCAATGAAAGGATTTATACAAAATGGATATGAAATAAAAAATTCATTTGATTATGAAGCATATAATGAAAATATTGTAAAAACATTAGAAACAATATTTTAAAATTCGGACAATGGAGGAAAATTGGGGACAATTGGGGACGTTTCTGTTTGGACATCTTCAATTCAATTAGAAGTAATATAAAAAAAGAAAGATGGAGAGAATATTGAAAAAATTAAGTGTCATTATTCCCGTATATAATGCGGAAAAAACATTAAAAAGATGTATGGAATCTGTTTTAAAACAAAAAGATGAAGATTTGGAAATTGTATTAATTAATGATGGAAGTACAGATGCATCTGATAAAATTATACAAGAATACAAAGGAAAAAATCCAAAAATCATTTCTTATTACCAAAAGAAAAATACAGGAGTTGCTGATACAAGAAATTATGGAATTAAAAAAGCGAAAGGATCATATATCTTGTTTTTAGATGCAGATGATTACTTAGATATTCATTTATATGGTTTAGTAAAACAATATATGGAAAAAGATATAGAGTTAATTAAATTTAAATTGCAAAGAGAAGATGAAAAAGGAAATGTCATAGAAACAGTCAGTGGACCTGTATTTGAAAATAAAACAGGAGAAGAAGGATTTGAAGAACTATATTCAACAGATGTTTTATTAGACTCTCCTTGTGTGTATGTGATAAAAAAAGAGATATTTACAAAGAACAAATTAGAGTTTAAGGTTGGAACAGAACATGAAGATTTTGGATTAATGCCATTTGTGATTGTACTTGCCAAAACAATGATTTCTATTAATTTTTATGGATATCATTATGTACAAGTAAAAGGAAGCATTACAAGAAATGACAGTTATGAAAAAACAAAGAAAAAAGCAAATGATGCACTAAAACAATATGATGAAGCTTTATTAAAAATTGAGAGATATAAATTAAACAAAAAAATAGCAGAAACATTAAAAATTTATTATACAAATGCAATTTTATTAAAAATAGAAACGTTAGAAAAAAAGGATCAAAAGCAATATATAAAAGAAATTAGAAAAAGAAACATGACAAAAAATATTAAGGCGAAAGATACAAGACAATTATTTAGAAAAATAATTTTAAGCTTAAATATAAGATGGTATTTAAGTTTAAGAAAAAAACTTGGAAAATAAATACAATTTTGGCGTCGTCAGATTTCAGTACTTGTGCCTTAGAAAGGAATGCGTTAAATCATGATAAAGGTTAGTATCATTGTTCCATTTTATAATGTAGAGAATTATATAGAAAAATGTTTGCAATCTTTAGTAAATCAAACATTAGAAGATATTGAAATTTTGCTTGTGAATGATGGAAGTCAAGATAAATCAGAGGCAATTGTCAAACAATTTGTAGAAAAATATCCGAATAAACTTATCTATTTGGAAAAAGAAAATGGTGGGTTATCAGATGCTAGAAATTATGCGATTCCACATGCTAAGGGGGAATATATTGCTTTTTTAGATTCTGATGATTATGTTGAAACCAATATGTATGAAGAAATGTATAATAAAGCAAAAAAAGAAGATTTGGATTATGTAGAATGTGATTTTCTATGGGAATATCCAGATAGGACATTAGAAAGTAAAGGAAAACAATATAGCAATAAAAAAGAAATGTTTATCCATACAAGAGTTGTCGCATGGAATAAATTGATTAAAAGAGAAATTGTGCAAGATAACCATTTAGAATTTCCAAAAGGATATCGATATGAAGATGTGGAATTTTTCTATAAACTATTACCATTCATACATCATTATGGAATTGTACAAAAACCATTTATCCATTATGTACAAAGAGAAAATTCTATCTCAAATGTACAAAATACAAGAACAAAAGAAATCATTGATGTTCTAGAACATGTTATTAACTATTATAAAACAAATAATTTGTTTGAAGAATACAAAGAAGAAATAGAATATACCTATGCAAGATATATTTTATGTAGTTCTATGCTTAGAATGGTGATGATTGAAGATAAAAAGGAAAGGAAAGAGATTATCAAATTTGCATGGAAATCCTTAAATACACAATTTGCTAATTGGAAGAAAAATACCTATTTAAAAGACAAAGGATTAAAAAATTTGTATATGAGAAGTGTCAATGGTGTTACATTAAAACTGTATACAAGTTTAGCAAGAATGAAATTTATAAGAGATAAGTTACAAGAAAAATTTGTTTAAAAGGAGAAATATGAAAAAGATAATATTTGGAATAACCAGTTTAACGTTAGGCGGAGCAGAGAGAGTATTAGTTGATATGGCAAATCGTTTATGTGATACATTTGACATTACGATATTTACGATTTATGGAAAAGGTGAGTTAGAAAAAAGTTTAAATGATAAGATAGAAGTAAAAAGAATATTTGACAAACCATACAAGGAATTTAGTCAGTTTGAAAAAATAAAAATACCATTAAAAATTTTATGCTTCCAAAAACAATATTATAAAAAATATATTCAAGGTAATTATGATATAGAAATCGCTTTCTTAGAAGGACCAATTACAAGGCTATTTAGCACAAAAAATAAAAATACAAAGAAAATAGCTTGGATTCATAATGATATTTCAAAAGTATATGGAAATGGATTAAAAGCAAAAATAAAATTAATGATAGACAGAAAGATTTATAACAAATATCAAAAACTGATATTTGTTAGTAAAGATAATCAAGAAGTATTTGACATACGATATCCGAATATAAAACCAACAGAAGAGGTTATCTATAATTATATAGATGCACAAAAAGTAATAGAAAAAGCAGAGAAAAAGATAGACTTTTCTTTCGATAATAACCAAATCAATTTTTTGACAGTAGCAAGATTAGTAGAACAAAAAGGAATTGATAGATTAATTCGTATTCATAGAGAATTAATTGCAAATCATTATATGAATAAATTTTATATTATTGGTGATGGGCCAGAAAGAGAAAAATTGGAAAAATTAATAAAAGATGAACATTTACAGGATACATTTTTCTTATTAGGTGCCAAAGAAAATCCATATCCATATATGAAACAAGCAGATATTTTTTGCTTACTTTCTAAATTTGAAGGATATGGTATGGTGCTAGAAGAAGCAAAAATTTTGAATAAACCAATTATCATTACCAATACAGCAGCAAGAGAAGCTGTTGAAAATTATAAGAATGCAGTACTTGTAGAAAATGACGAACATGAAATTTATAATAAATTGAAATATATTATTGAAAATAATATAAAAACATTTGATGAGAAAAAACAAAATTATGATAATCAGCATATCATCAAAAAATTAGAAAAATTATTAGGAGAGTAAGATGAAAATATCTGTATTAACACCAACATATAATAGAGCAGATTTATTAAAAAAATTATATAATAGTCTAATTGTAAATTCAAAATATGATGTAGATATTGAATGGTTAATAATGGATGATGGTTCAACAGATAATACAAAAGAAATTGTTACTAAGTTTATCAATGAAAAAAACATAGAAATTAAATATTTTTGGCAAGAAAATCAAGGAAAGATGATAGCAATTAACAATTTAGTATTACATGCAACAGGAGACCTAATTGTTGATTGTGATTCAGATGATTATTTTACTAGTAATGCATTTGAAATCATTAAAAATGCATATAAAGAATATCCAAATGATAATAAGAAATTTTATGGTATATGTTTTTTAAAATATGATACAAAGGGAAATAATATGGGAAAGAATTTTAAGAATAAAGAAACGACCATGTTTGATTTATATTTTAAAGAAGAAGAAGATGGAGAAAAAACAATTGTATTTTATTCTGATATAAGAAAACAGTTTAAACATGAATTAGAACATAATGAAAAGTTTGTTACAGAAGCAAGAATGTACCATAAAATGGATGAAAAATACAAAATAGTATGTTATAATCAGCCGGTTATGATTTGCGAGTATCAAGAAGAAGGGTATACAAAAAATATATTACAGCAATTTAAGAAATATCCTTATGGATATTTCAAATATTTTCAAGAAATTTTAATTAAAAATATGCATAAAGTTAAATTTAAAAAAAGATTATATGCAATTAAACATTATATATTATTTGAAAACCTAATTCATCAATTTGATAACAAGTCAATTAAAGGATTTATCAATAAATTATTACATATGATACTATTTTTACCAGGAAAATATAAAACAAAAAAACTTTTTTTGACACAAAAATGAAAAAGTATTTCAATTGACTTTAAAGATATAATAGTGTATGATATAACATATTAGTTAGGAAAGGAAAAAACAATGCAAGATAATAAAGAAATGGATAGAATTATTGTACAAAATGTATATAAAACATTTGATGTTTATTTAGACAAAGCAAATAGTTTAAAGGAAAAAATGTTATTTTGGAAAAGAAATAGAAAGGAAAAAAGAGAAGTTTTAAAAAATATAAATCTAACTGTAAAAAATGGAGAAGCAGTTGCGTTAATTGGTGTGAATGGAAGTGGAAAATCAACACTTTTAAAACTAATGACTAAAATTATTTATCCAAATAAAGGAAAAATAATGACATATGGTAAGTTAACATCACTTCTTGAATTGGGAGCTGGTTTCCATCCAGACTTTTCAGGAAGAGAAAATATATATTTTAATGCGTCTATTTTTGGGTTAACTAAACAACAAATTGATGAAAGATTAGATGATATTATTGAATTTTCAGAATTAGGAAGTTATATAGATAATCCAGTTAGAACATATTCATCTGGTATGTATATGAGATTAGCTTTTGCTGTTGCTATAAATGTAGATGCAGATATACTATTAGTTGATGAAGTATTGGCAGTAGGAGACCAACATTTCCAAGATAAATGTATAGCAAAAATGAAAGAACTAAAGGAAGAAGGAAAAACAATGGTTTTTGTTACACATAGTTTAGGAACAGTAAAAGAATTCTGTAATCGTGCTGTTTGGTTAAGTAATGGTGAGATCCGTATGGATGGAAAACCAGATGATGTTATTGATAAATATTTAGAAGAAATAAAATAGGAGAGAACATATGAATATAATTAAAGATTTATACAATTATAGAGAATTATTGAAAACAAACATAAAAAAAGATGTTGGAGGAAAATATAAAAATTCATTTTTAGGTGTTTTATGGTCATTTGTAAATCCATTATTATCTATTATGGTATATGCATTGGTTTTCCAAGTGATTCTAAAAAGTGACATAGAAAATTATACAGTATATCTATGTTGTGGATTAATTCCTTGGCAATACTTTGCGGCAGTAGTCCAAAGAGGAGCGGCAACAATTATTGATAATGCCAATATTATAAAGAAAGTATATTTTCCTAGAGAAATTTTACCTATATCTGTTGTAACAAGCGAAGGGGTTAACTTTTTAATTTCAACGATTATTATATTAGGATTTGTTATATTTGGAGGAATTGGACTTTCAGTAAATATTTTATGGTATTTTTTAGTACTTGCTATTCAATACCTTGTATGCATAGGAATTGCATTTATTGTTTCTAGTTTAAGTGTTTATTTTAGAGATTTAATACATATACTAGGAATTATCATACAACTATTATTTTATGCAACACCAATTGTATATGCAGCAAATCAAGTACCAGCAGGATTGCAATGGGTAATTAAGATAAATCCAATGACATATTTGATAGAAAGTTATAGAAATATATTTTATAATAAAATGCCACCAGATTTTATGAATTTATTGATTGCTTTTGGTATGGGAGTTGCTTTATGTATCATAGGATATTTTGTATTTAAAAAGCTAGAAAAGAAATTTGCTGAAGAATTATAAAGTAAGGTGAAAAAGTATGAATAATGATGAAATTTTATTAGAAACCTTGAAAAAAGAGAATGAAATCATAAAACGTAATTGTCAAAAACTATCAGAAGAAGTGGAACATAAAAATGCAGAAATGTTAGAATACAAGAAAAAATATGAAAATTTAAGTATTGAAACACAAAAAATACAACAAGAATTAGATTCCATTACTTATTCAAGAAGTTATAAATTAATTAAAAAAATTAAAAAGATATTTAGGAGATAGTTTTATGGGAAAAATAAAGATTGCATTTATCATTGATACAGAAGGATGGGCTTTTGAGAATATTGCACAAAATCTAATACCATATTTAAACGAATTTGAAATAGATATTATACCAGGAAGAATATTTGAAGGTAATATGGTTAGACTTTTCTTATATTGTCAAAAATATGATATTATTCATTTTTTATGGAGAGGATATTTATCTTTAATGGATAATGACAATTTAAAATATGAAGTAGAGAAGTATTATGGAATGTCATTTGATGAATTTAAAAATAAATATGTATTTAATAAAAAAATATCTTTTGGAATATGTGATCACTTATTTTTAAGAGGAGATGAAAAATGGAGAACAGATAAAATATTTGAATATTCAAATTATTATTTTGTGACTTCAAATAAATTATATGAAATATATAGTAAAAAAAGTATAAAGCCTCAAATGATTATACATGATGGTGTAAATTTGAAAGATTATAAACCAGAAAATTTAGAAAGATTTCATAATCCTTCTAAGATAATTGCTGGTTGGGTTGGAAATAGTACTTTTGTTGATTCTGATAATGATAATGATATGAAAGGCGTAGAAGGAATTATAAAACCTGCTATTGCAGAACTACACGAAGAAGGATATGATATAGAACTAAAATTAGCTGATAGAAATATAAAGAAAATTCCTCAAAATGAGATGCCAGGTTTTTATAATTCTATTAATTTATATATATGTGCTTCTAAGGAAGAAGGAACACCAATACCAATATTAGAATCTATGGCGATGGGAATACCAGTAATTTCTACAAATGTTGGTGTTGCAGAAGAAGCTTTTGGTCCATTACAGAAAAAATTAATTCTTAAGGAAAGAACTAAAGAATGTTTAAAGGAAAAAATAAAGCAATTAGTTGAAAATAAAAATGAGTATAAAAGTTTATCTGAAGAAAACTTACAGCAAATTAAAAGTTTTGATTGGAGCCAAATAGCAATACAATATAAAAAATTTTTTGAAAATTTAATCAAGTAGGGATAAATATGAAAGAAGATAAATTTTTTTGGGATTATCATAAACAACCAGGTCAAAAATTAAATACAAAAAGCAAAAAGTTAGAAAATATAAAACCATTGGTTTCTATTGTTACATCATACTACAATTCTAATGAATTTATGTGGCAGACAATGAATTGTGTACTAAATCAGACTTTTCAAAATTGGGAATGGATTATTGTTGATGATGGAAGTACAAGTCAGGAAGCAATACAATATTTGGAAGAAGTAAAAAAGCTGGATAAAAGAATAAAAATATACCATAAAAAAAATGAAGGGCTAGCTTTAGGAAGAGACTATGCTATACAATATGCAACTACAGACTATATATTACCATTAGATGCGGATGATTTAATAGAACCTACATATATAGAAACATTATATTGGACTTTAGAAACGAATCCAAAAGCTAGTTGGGCTTTTACAAACTCAGTTGGATTTGGAAAATATATATATTTATCAGATGTAGAGTTTGATAGCGAAAAAATGAAAATAGAAAACCAAATAACTGCAACGGCATTAATACGAAAAGAAAAAATTTTAGAACTTAGTGGATATGGAGTTGCCAAAAGATATATGAATGAAGATTGGTATTTGTGGCTTAGAATGTTACAAGACAATCAATTTCCAGTACAAGTTGGGTATTATGGCTTTTGGTATAGAAGAAGAAATGAAAGTTTATTAACAGATATTAATGACAAAAAGAAAAAGGAATATATCCAAAAGATGAAAGACATAAAAGAGATAACAGACAAAATGAATAAAAAAGTAAATGCCGTTATTTATCCTAAAAAGAAGATAAATGAGGACATATTAGAAGATAAAGCAATTGATATAAACAATCTAGAAGATATAGAAATATTAGAAAAAAATAAGAATGCATATTTATATATTTTACCATATTTAGGAACAGATAGAAAAATATATAAAAGTATAAAAGAACAAGCAAAAGACAATATGATTTATATTGTTACACTTCAGAATGATAAACATTCACCATATGTTTATAGACAGAAATATGAACAAATTTCAACAGTTTATGATTTAACAACCTTTTTGGATAATGAGAATTGGATAAGTTTTATTCAGTACATATTGCAAACCAGAAAAATAGAAAAAATATTTTTATCTAATACAAAATATAATCAGAAATTAAGACAAGAATTTAAAGTTATTGAAATAGGAAATATAAAAAATAGTGAATTTGTTTATCATTTAAAAATATTTAAATATAAATTTATGAACTGGCTTCCTGTGAGAGGAATAAGAAAAGTGGTAAGGCTACTTAAAAGTAAAAAGTAAAAATATATAGAAAAGAAAGGAACAAGGAAATGAAGATATGGTTTTTAACAGGTGAATTTGCGCCAGACTTTGGTGGAGGAATTGGAACATATGTAGAAAATTGTGCAAAGATGTTTGCTGAGGCAGGAGATGATGTGACTGTTATTGTAAGATCTCTTGGACCAAGTAAAGAGGAGATGACAAAAGAAGGATATAGAGTAGTAAGATTTACACAAGGTGAAGGAGAATGTTATACATATTTGGGCTATGATAATGCTTTAGCATACCAATATTATGAAGTAATTATGAATTTGATTGATAAATATGGAAAACCTGATATATTAGAAATGCAAGAATATAATGCATATGGACAATATATCATTCAAAATAAATTGGTATTAAATGAAAAATTAAAAGATATTCCTCTTGTTGTTCATTTACATACACCTAGTTTTGAAACATTAAAAATAAATCAATTTAATACATATGAAGCACCTTTTTATTGGATAGGGGAAATGGAAAAATTTTGTATAAAAGGTGCAGATGCTTTATTATGTCCAAGTCAATTCCTTGCAGATAAATTACAATACTTAACAGATACACCAATTAAAGTAATCAATTTACCATTTGATATAGATCAAGAAGAACTTGATAAATATAAAGATGTTAATTCTTCAAATAATAAAAAGAAGACATTTTTGTATTTTGGTAGAACAGAATACAGAAAAGGTGTCATCCAAATGTTAAAAGGTGCAGAAAAATTATGGAAAAAAGGTCTTGATTTTAAAATTAAAATTATTGGTGGAGATACAAAACTAGAATCAAAGGGAACATTTATTGGAGAAGATTTAAAGAAGAAATATGCTAAATATATTGAAGAAGATAAATTAGAAATATTAGGACCAATTCCTCATTTAGAGTTAATACCACATATTCTATCTGCAAATGCAGTTATTATCCCATCTTTATATGAAAATTTCCCAAATACTTGTATTTATGCTATGTGGCTTGGAAGACCTGTTTTAGTTTCTAAAAGTGGTGGACAAGCAGAAATGGTTAAAGAATCTGGTAAAAACGGAATTATTTTTGATTGGGATATTAAGGATGATTTTGAAAATAAATTGGAACAAATGATAAACATGAATGATAAAGATGCTAAAGAAATGGGAGAAAATGCTAAGACAAGAATTCATGATTTATGCAATATGGAAAAAAATATACAATTAAGAAGAGAATTTTTTGAAGAAGTTATAAAAAATAAAAAACAGATGAAAACAAAATTCCCATTTGTTGAAGAAATGCCAAAGGATTCTTATGTGAAAACATATGAGGGAGAAAAAGATTTATTATCAGTTGTTATTCCATATTATAATTTAGGAAGAACTTTACCTGAAACCATAGAAAGTATTAAACAAAGTACTTATAAAAAATATGAAATTATTATAGTGAATGATGGAAGTTCTGATGAAGAAAGTGTAGAGGTTCTTAAAAATTATGAAAACGATCCTCAAATCAGAATTCTTAATATAGAAAATCAGGGACTAGCCAATGCTAGAAATGTGGGTGCAGAAGCAGCAAAAGGAGAATTTGTGGCGTTTATTGATGCAGATGATAAAATTGATAAAACATTTTATCAAAAATCTATTAATATATTACATCAATATACTAATGTTTCTTATGTATATAGTTGGGTAAAATATTTTGAAGGTAGTGAAGCAGTATGGCCAACATTTAATATACATATTCCATATTTATTATGTGCGAATATGTTAGCTGCATATGCTGTTATCAGAAAAAATGATTTCTTAAACTTTGGAAAAAATAGAATAAAAATGGAATATGGAATGGAAGATTATGATGGTTGGGTAAGTCTAGCAGAACATGGATGTTTAGGAGTTTCAATTCCAGAATTATTGAATCTATATAGAGTTAGAAAAGATTCTATGTCTAGAGCATTCAATAAAAAAATGCGTATTTATTTATACCAAGTTTCAAGAGATGGACATGAAAAAATATTTGAAAAATATGCCAAAGAGGTTTATATGTTGTTATTGACAAATGGACAACCATTTTATTGGAATAATCCTTCAACACCTGTTTTTCTACCATCAGGTGATGCAAATCCACAAGTAGATGACAGAATATATAGACTAGAAAGAATATTAAATACCTTCCCAGGAAGAGTAGCGAGAAAAATGTATCATATAGCAAAAAAAATAAGAAACAAGATTAAATAGAAAGGTGGATATTTTTAATAATGAAAGCTCAAATGAAAAAATGGATAAAAGTAGTTCTCATCATTCTTTTGATTTCTATTTTATTAGAAGTTTTATTACTAGGATATAATGTGATTATAAAAAAACTATATTCTGTTAAACATTTAATTGATAATGAACCAGTAAGTTTACATATAGAAGATTTTGTTGTTAGTGAACCAGATGAATATGGATATGTATATTTGCAATATAATCAAGAAATTGCTAATTTATATAATGTTGAAATGACCATGAAAGAAACATCTGAAGATAAATACATTCGACTACTTTATAATAATGATAGTACGCTAATGTTGAAATCTAATAAAGAACAAACAAAATTTAAAGCATATATTAATCAAACAAATGTAAGCAATTTACAGATTTCATTCCAAGAAGGAACAATCAATACTGAAGATATAGAAAGCATTACTTTAAATGCAAATATTGATTATTTACCTGAAAATGCTTTTTCAGGTATGCATGTAGTAATTTTCTTTATTATTTTAATGCTTGGATATTTAATTGTTAAATATGGAAAAAATAGTTTAAAATTTGTCAATAAGATAAAAAAAGAAAATTTATTTTTGATAATAGGTGCAATTCTAGGAATTATTTTATGTTTTGTGAATTTGCCATTAAGAAAATATGATGAGCATGCACATTTTTGGAAAGCATATGAAGTTTCAATGGGAAATTTCACATCTAATCCAAATAAAGGAACAATACCTAAAACTATATATTCGACAGTTATTGATGAAAATGGATTGTATCATATAGAAAACAACACATATTCATATCAAGAAGTTTTAGAAACGATTGATGAGGGAATTAATCCTGAAGATGGGACTTATATAAATCCAGGAACGGTATCTAATCTATCACCTTTCAGTTATTTACCACAAGCAATAGGAATATTGATTGCCAGAATTATGCATTTAAGTCCAACATTAATAGCAATAGCTGGAAGAATGACAAATTTAATTGCATATTTATTATGTATGTATTTTGCAATCAAATTGATGCCAAAAGAAAAATGGAAGAATATCCTTATTGTTGTAGCACTACTTCCAATGTCATTAGTTATTGGAGCATCATTATCACCAGATGCTGTTATTATTAGTGTATTAACTTTGGCAATTGCTTATTTGTTAAATTTGAAATATGTAAAAGATAAAATAACAATTAAAAATATTATTATTTTAGCGATTTTATTTATGATACCGGCAATATGTAAAATTGTGTATATTTTAGCAGCAGGATTATTCTTTATTTTACCAAAATCTAAATTTAAAAATAAGAAAGAATATTATACATTTGCTTTAATAATGCTTCTTATTATAGCACTTCCAATATTCATATGGAATACGTTAACGAAAGATATTGTCCAGACAGCTATTAGAACAAATCAACCAGAACAAATTTACTTTACATTGTCTGATATTTTAAGAGATTTATATACAACTGGTAATACATTATATAATAATACAGAAGATTATCTATATACAATGATAGGTGGTTGGTTTACGCCATATATAGTTGATTTTGCATTTATTGCATTTTTGTTGTTTGTAACATTTCAAAAGGATGAAACGCAAAATGATATTAAGTTTAGTAAAAAAGATAAAATAATCATTTCTGTAATATTATTATTAATTATTGCTTTAATCTTTGGAGGAATGTATGTAGGATTTACAAGAGCAGAATACACAATTGTAGAAGGCGTGCAAGGAAGATATTTTATACCAATATTAGCATTAATTTTAATCCTATTTGAAGGTAATAGAATTTCTTTAAAACTTTCTTATAAAAAAGTAATATACTTTACTTCATTAGTAGTCTTATATATTCCATCATTATTGACGATGGTTGAATATTTTAACAAATAAAGGAGAAATACAAGAATGAAAACTTTAATTATTGTGCCAGCATATAATGAAGCACTAAATATAGAAAAGACAATATCAGATATAAAAGAAAATACAAGTTATGATTATATTATTATTAATGACTGTTCTAAAGATAATACAAAAGAAGTTTGTCAAAAAAATGGATATCATGTATTATCTTTACCAGTAAATTTTGGATTAACAAGTGGTATACAATTAGGTATGAAATATGCATATCAAAATGGTTATGACATTGCCATTCAATTTGATGGTGATGGACAACATCAGGCAAAATATTTAAAAGATTTGGTAAAAGAAATTGAAGAAGGAAATGCAGACATTGCCATTGGATCAAGATTTGTTGAAGAGAAGAAACCATTTTCAATGAGAATGTTAGGAAGTAGATTGATTAGTCTAGCCATTAGATTAACGACTTTCAAGAAAATAACAGATCCTACTTCTGGAATGAGAGCATATGATAGACAAGCAATTGAAGCTTTTGTATCAGATGCTAGCTTAACACCAGAGCCAGATACCCTTGTATATATGTTAAAAAAGAACATGAAAATAAAAGAAGTGCAAGTAGAAATGAAAGAAAGAGAATTTGGAGAATCTTATTTAAGTCCATTAAAATCTGTAAAATATATGGCAAATATGTTTTTCTCCATATTCTTAATCAGAAATCTAACACGTAGAAAGAAAGAGAGGAAGTAATTATGTCAGTAACATTGAGAGTTATATTAATTGTTTGTTCTATCATTTCTTGCATTTTATGTATTAAAAAAATTAAACAAGCAAAATTAAAAGTCGAAAATGCAATTGTTTGGATGTTAGGAAGCTTTTTACTTATTTTTATGAGTATTTTTTCTGGAGTGGTAGAATGGTGTGCAAAAGGATTAGGGTTTGAAGCACCAGTAAACTTTGTATTTGTTATTATTATTGCATTTTTATTAATAGAAGTGTATTTAAATAATTTAAAAATAACAGAATTAAATGAAAAAGTAAAAGATATTGCACATCATATTGCAATAAATGAACATGAAAATGATGAAGAGAAGGAGAAAAATAATGGATAAAAAAATAAAAGTAAGTATTATTGTACCAGTATATAAAGTAGAAAAATATTTAAGAAGAAGTATGGATTCATTGGTAAATCAAACATTAGATGGAGTAGAAATTATTTGCATTAATGATGGTTCTCCAGATAATTGTTTACAAATTTTAAAAGAATACAAAGAAAAATATACAGATAAAAATATTGTCATCATTGATAAGAAAAATGAAGGTGTTTGGAAAGGAAGATTTGATGGAATAAAAGCTGCTACTGGTGAATACATCACATTTACAGATTCAGATGATTATGTGACATTAGATTATGCAGAAAAATTATATAATGCAGCTAAAAAAGATAATTCAGACATATCTGTTTCAGGATTTTATCGTGTAGATACAGATACAGAACATGTATATTCTACAGAAATGACAGGATTTGAAGGCAAAAAAATTGATATGAATGTCAATCCAGAAGAAATAATGTCTATTAATACAGCATTATGGAATAAATTATATAAAGCCGAATTGTTGAAAAACATGAAGAACTTGGAAAATCCACCAAGAATTTTAGATGATATGATGTTTTTATTATTAGTTTATCTAAATACAAAAACCATTACTTTTATTAATGATCCATTATATTACTATATGGTAAGACAAGATTCTATTATGGGACAAATTAAAAAGGAACAAATAGAATCAACAGAAAGAGCAATGGTAGATATTAAACATATTTATGAACAAGATGAGCAAGGCAAAAAGATGCTAGAAGTTATTGATGTTATGGCATTTCTACACTTTGGAATTTCTTTAATGTTTAGAATGTCATCAGACAAAGAAAACTTTAAACAAGTATTAAAAGATAATAGAGAATATTTAAATAAAGAATTTCCAAAATGGAGAAAATCAAAATATTTAAATATTATGTATTCTTTAAAACATAAAGGTGCAAATTTAAAAGTAGCCATTGTAAAGAAAGTCTATGTACTATATTTATATAAAGCATTTTTAGCAGTATATAAATTTATATTGAAAACATTTAAAATTGATATTAAATGGTAAAGGAATGGGAATATGGAGAAAAAATCAGGTTTTATATGGAATACGGCAGGAAGTTTCGTGTATTCACTTTTAAATGCAATTCTTCTGATTTTTTGTACAAGATTAAATGGAACAGAAATTGCAGGAATATTTTCAATTAGTTATGCCACAGGATGTATTCTAAATGCCATTGGAGATATGGGAATTAGAATTTATCAAGTAACAGATACGAATCGAAAATATAGTTTTTCAGATTATCTCTTTTCAAGATGTTTTGCAGTTGTCTTAATGTTAGCAGTAGCTGTCATATTTGTTATTGCTAGTGGATATACCAATGAAAAACTATTTATATGTCTTATCTTAATATTGATTAGGGTAATTGATAATTTCAGTGAAACTTTTCAAGCTGAATTTCAATTAAGACGGCAGATTAGATATGGCAGGAAAAGCATTGCTTATTAGAAATACATTAGCCATTATTGTATTTGGTATTTTTGATATTATCACTAAGAATATTTATATTTCTTTTAGTGCAATGTTATTAACAAATATTTTGGTTATTTTCATTTATGATTTTCGTTTGACAAAAATGAAGAAAGAGGACTTAACATTACGATATGAAAATGTTAAGAAAATTGTAAAAGATTGTATGCCTTTAGGAATTTCAACATTAGTTAGCATGTATGTTATTAATGCAGTAAAATATGCCATTGATATGTATGGAGATAACACAATGCAAACATATTTTAATGTATTATATATGCCTACATTTGTTATTAATTTGGTAAGTATTTTTATCATGAAGCCATTTTTAAAACCATTTGGAGAATATTGGAACCAAGGTGAGTACAAAAAATTTATCAAAACCATTGGATTAATTATTCTATTTTTAACAGGTGTTACAGCCGTTATAGAGGTTGCAGCATTAACATTAGGAATTCCAATATTGGGATGGCTATATGGTATTGACTTACAAGCACATAGATTAGAATTGTTCTTATTAATCCTTTCTGGATTATTTTATGCAGCTTCAACTGTCATCTTCTATGCATTAGGAACAATTCGAAAACAAAAGAATACAACCATTGCTTATGTAATTTCTGCCGTGTTTGCATTTATTATTTCAAATATTTTAGTAAAAACACAAGGAATTTTAGGGGCAACAATGGCAAGCACATCTATTATGGTAGTATTGTTCTTTATATTATTTATATTTTTTGGTATAGGTTATCAAAAGGAGAAAAAGTTAAAGGAAGAGGGGAATCTTTAGATGAAAAAATTAAAAATTATTTTTGTATCGATTGTAATCATTATGTTATTAGCAAGTAACTTTTCAACTTATGCCTATTTTTATACCACAACAGAAAATCAACTAACAGAAGAAAAAATTGAGAATGAAATAGGAAATGAAGTAAAAGATGAAACACAAAAAGAAGAAATTGTAGATAATGACAAAAATGAATCATCAGAGGAAGGAACGGAACAAGAGCCAGCAGAAGAAAATACAACAGAAAATGCAACAGAGGAAAATGTAGTAGAAAATGATACAAATACAACTAATGAAATAACAAAAACAGAAGTAGATAAAAATCAAAATATGGTTTTAAATGAAAATAATGGTGTCATTCAAGAAATACAAATACTTGATGAAGTGCCAGAAATTACTGTGGATGAACAAGCCATCACAGGGGAACAAACTATTGCAGACGGTGTGTATGAAATTGAATTAGCATTGAATAGTAACAAAGTAATAGAAGTAGCAGATGCAAGTCAATACTCAGGAGGAAATGTACAAGTTTTCCAAAGAAATAATGCTAAATGTCAAAAAGTAAATATAGAATATGTAGGAAATGGATATTATACAGTTCAATTTTTGCATTCTGGAATGTATCTAGATGTAGCAGATGGAAATACAGCAGATGGGACAAATGTATGGCAATGTCGATATAATGGTTCAGATGCGCAACAATGGATTATCCAAGATTTAGGAAATGGATATTACAGTTTTGTATCAAAGTGTAGTAATACCTATTTAACAGTGGCAAATGGACAAACCGGTAACTGTACAAATATTGAAATTAATAGTAAAAAAGATGACTTATCACAAACATTTAAATTAAATAAAAAAGAAATTATTACAGGAAAACAAACGATTGAAGATGGTGTGTATGAAATAGAATTAGCTTTAGATAGTAATAAAGTTGTGGAAGTATTAGATGCTAGCCAAAATTCAGGAGGAAATGTACAAGTTTTCCAAAGAAATAATGCAGCATGTCAAAAAGTAAATATTAAATATATAGAAAATGGATATTATACAGTTCAATTTTTACATTCAGGAATGTATCTAGATGTAGCAGATGGAAATACGGCAGATGGGACAAATGTATGGCAATGTCGATATAATGGATCAGATGCACAACAATGGATTATTCAAGACTTAGGCAATGGATATTACAGTTTTGTATCAAAGTGTAGTAATACCTATTTAACAGTGGCAAATGGGCAAACCGGTAACTGTACAAATATTGAAATTAATAGCAAAAAAGATGATTTATCACAAGCATTTAAATTAAATAAAAAGGAAATCATCACAGGAGAACAAACCATTACAGATGGTATGTATGAAATAGAACTAGCTTTAGACAGTAATAAAGTTGTGGAAGTATTAGACGCCAGCCAAAATTCAGGAGGAAATGTACAAGTTTTTCAAAGAAATAATGCTACATGCCAAAGAGTAAATATTGAATATGTAGGCGATGGCTATTATACAATAGAGTTCGAACATTCAGGAATGTATTTAGATGTCGCAGATGGAAATACAGCAGATGGGACAAATGTATGGCAATGCCGATATAATGGATCAGATGCACAATTATGGATTATTCAAGACTTAGGAAATGGATATTATAGCTTTGTATCAAAGTGTAGTAATACCTATTTAACAGTAGCAAATGGACAAACAAGTAATTGTACCAATATTGAGATTAACAGTAAAAAAGGTGATTTGTCACAGGCTTTTAAATTAAATAAAAAAGAAACTATAACAGGTGAAAGAACAATAGAAGATGGAAAATATGAAATTGAACTTGCATTAAATAGTAACAAAGTAGTAGAAGTAGCAGATGCTAGTCAAGCTTCAGGAGGAAATGTTCAAATTTTCCAAAGAAATAATGCTAAATGTCAAAAAGTAAATATCCAATATGTAGGAGATGGATATTATACAATTGAATTTGAACATTCAGGAATGTATTTAGATGTTGCAGATGGAAATACAGCAGATGGAACCAATGTATGGCAATGTCGATATAATGGTTCAAATGCACAACAATGGATTATTCAAGATTTAGGAAATGGATATTATAGCTTTATATCAAAATGTAGTAATACCTATTTAACAGTTGCAGGAGGAAAAACAGGTAATTGCACCAATATTGAAATTAATAGCAAAAAAGTGGATTTATCACAATCATTTAAATTAAATAAAATAGAAAATGTTGTGGGCAAACAAACCATAGCAAATGGAAAATATGAAATAGAATTGGCTTTAGATAGTAATAAAGTTATAGAAGTTTTAGATGCAAGTCAATATGCAGGAGGAAATGTTCAAATCTATCAAAGAAATAATGCTAAATGTCAAAGAGTGAATATCCAATATGTAGGAGATGGATATTATACGATACAATTTGAACATTCAGGAATGTATTTAGATGTTGCTAATGGAGAAACGACAAATGGAACTAATGTATGGCAATATACATATAATGGTTCAGATAATCAACAATGGATAATACAAGATTTAGGAGAAGGATATTATAATATTATTTCAAAAAGTAGTAATACATATCTAACAGTAGCAAATGGACAAACTAAAAATTGTACAAATATTGAAATCAATAGTAAAAAAGATGATCAATCACAAACCTTTAAATTAATAAAACAAGAAAATGTGAAAGGTGAGCAAACCATAGAAGATGGAAAATATGAAATAGAACTTGCATTAGATAGCAATAAAGTTGTAGAAGTTTTAGATGCAAGCATGTATTCAGGTGCAAATGTACAAGTATTTCAAAGAAATAATGCAAATTGTCAAAGAGTTAACATCAAATATGTAGGAGATGGATATTATACGATACAATTTGACCATTCAGGATTGTATTTAGATGTATCTAATGGAGATACAACAAATGGAACCAATGTATGGCAATGTACATATAATGGAGCAGATGCTCAAAAATGGGTTATTCAAGACCTAGGAGATGGATATTATAGTTTTATCTCAAAATGTA
>CALXLP010000022.1 GCA_944389225.1 uncultured Clostridia bacterium
CTTTATGTGTTTAATACGCTAAATATTATACCAAGTTTTGCCAGAAAAATCAAGTATTTTTCAATAAAAAAATGCCCATTGAAAACATTTTTATCTTTGGGCATCTTTTTAATATTTTTATTTGCATTTTACATTTCTCGTGCACTTCTTTTTCTTTCTTTTTCAATAAGTCTATTGGTTTCTTGATTATATGTTTCTTCGTCTATTTCTCCTGTATCTAATAATTGCTTCCATTCTGCAAGTTCTTTTTCTAATTTCTCGATTCTTTTTTGCTTTTTTTCACTTACATATTCATTTTGTTCGTTTTTCTTTCCATAATACCATTCTGTATTTTTAATTGTTTTTTTACTTGTTTTCGGTCTAAATTCATTTTTATAAGTATCACTATTATTCATGATTTCAGTTCCTGCTTTCATAAGCATACCGCATTGAACAAGTAAAGCACCTATTATAAGCCAAGATGGTATTATATAGGGTACGAGCATAGCTCCCAATCCCCATACATACCCTATTATTACTTTTGGTTGTTGTATCATATTGACAAATATCATTATAACAGAACCTAATGTTAGTAATGTCTGTACAAAGCTAATTACTTGCACAATTATCGGGGCAAAACCATAACTCCATTCTCCTCCATTAAGCGCAATATTTACATTTGTGACCATTTGCGAAAGAAGAAAAATAGTATATATAATTTTTATCGCACCCATCCCAAAATGTCCATAACCAAAAATCCTATTTACTGTTTTTAAATTCATTTTTTATCCCCTTTTAATAAATTATAATTTATTTATAACATAATCCAAAAAACAATGCAATAAGGAATAAAAAATTGAATATTTGGGGGTTGGCAGAAATATTCAATGTAAAACGTAACAATCAGCCTTCATCTATATTATCCATTAATTCTCTTGCTTCTTTCCAACTTAATACTTTTAAACATTCATATTCTTTTGATAATTTCTTTGAAATTTCTTTTGTATGATCTGTTGACTCCAAATCTGCTACAATAATATTTCTAAAATACTCTTCTCTTCCATATAAAATTTTAAATAGAATAGATCTTAAAAATCCTTCTATTACCTCTTCTTGGTTTTTTACTCCAATAATTAAATAAATTCCTTTACTTTTAAATCTTGTATATGTATTAATATATATAATATTTTTGATAATTTCATATAAACCATATAAGGCTAATGTCCAAAAAATTGTATTTAATATAAATTCCATATGATTGCCTCCTATGGTTTATTATATGTTTTTTCTATTCTTTGGTGCATTTTTTATTCATCTTCCCAAATCAAATATGAATATCCATTATTTTTTCTACTATTATGAAAAATCTTTGTTTATAAAAAAATAATCCTTTCCTCAAATCGGAATAGGACTATTTTTTATTTCATATAATCAATATTTAAATCTATTTTACATCTTTATATCTAGCATAAATTTTATAAGAAATAATTGATATGATTATCATAGATATGATTCCTACAATTACCAATACATTTATACCAGCATTTGGTAATTTCACAGTTGCAACTGTATTATCTCCTTTTGCTACAACCGTTACTTGGCAAGTATCTGTATATTCTCCATCACTTGTAGTTGCTGTAATTCTTGCCGTTCCTGAAGATTTTGCCATTACTCTTCCATTAGAAACTGTAGCAACATCTTCGTTATCACTTGACCATATGACTAATTTATTAGTAGCATCAGATGGTGTTATTGTTGCAGTTAATGTATAACTGCTTCCTTCTTGCAAAGTTAATGTTGTTCTATCAAGGGTTATTCCCTCTACATTTATACTTTCTGTTTTTGTTCCAGACATAGTATATGTTCCTTCGTCATAAGTAATTGTTCCATCTGCACTAACTAATTTTACCCATACTGCAAAAGCTTTGTCACCAGAAAATTGTGTTGTATCTACACTAAAACTTCCATCTTCTGTTTCTATCCAATTTTCTTCAACATATGTAGGTGTTAATTCTTTTATTTTTCCAGTTATTTCATTTGCTGTAGTATTATACTCATCTATTTTAGTATTATATTCATTTATTTTATTTTCATAATCCGTAGCTGCTGCTTCATAATCTTTCTGTGCTTCTTCCAATTCTGTTCCTGTTGCACCACTATTTATTTTTTCTTGATATGCTTCAACTGCTTCATCATATATTGTTTTAAAATCGTCACATTCTATAGCTAATGCATCTATTTCAGATTTAATCATCTCTAATTCTGTTTTACCATAGTCACTAGTTGATTCTATTTGATCGTAAACATCATTTGCAATTTCTACTGCTTGATAATATAAAGTATATCCTGTTTCTGAATCATCAATACTAATTTTTCCTTGTCCATTTGTTATTATCATTGGAAAATTAATTAAAGAATCTGGATCCAATTCAACTGAATGTGCATTTACAGTTGCAAAAGAACTTACAAGTACTCCCATTATTATAAATAACATGATAATTAATTTTATTTTTTCTTTCATTCCCCTTTTTCCTTTCTCTTATGTTTTTTTATATTTCACATACTTAATATAGCATATTGTATTTTTATTTGCAATAAATTTTCAAAAAAAAAGAAGTGACCTTCTATTTGGTCAATTCCTTTTCATTCATTATACTAATTGTAATACAGCAACTTCTGCTCCGTCTCCTCTTCTAGGACCTACTCTTAAAATTCTAGTATATCCTCCTACATTTTTACCTGCATATTTTGGAGCAATTTCGTTAAATAATTTTGCTGGTAAATCTACATTGTTACCTTCGCTATCTGTTACTTTGTTAATTGTTCTCATAATTTTTCTTCTTGCATTTAATCTTGATGGCATATCTTTTTGTCTTTTTTCAGTTGTTTCTTCTTTAACAACTTTTAAATATTCTTTACCATTTTTGCTTTTTACTAATTCTGTTACTTTATTACCTTTAGAATCTAATTTAGCTTTTACAACTTTAACGTCAACTTCTTCAAAGTTATCTTTTTCTTTGATTGCTAATGAAATAAGACTATCAGCGATTGCTTTTACTTCTTTTGCTCTTGCTAAAGTTGTTTCAACTTTTCCATACATAATTAAATCTGTTGTTAAAGTTTTTAACATTGCCATTCTGATATCTGTTGTTCTACCTAATTTTCTATTTGTAGCCAATTTTTTCACCTTCCTCTTTTTTTAATGTCAGGGGACACACCTTACCTCTTGGTCTCTCCACTTGGGTTAAGGAATATCCCCTCCCCATGTGAATAAATCTTGACCTTTACTAAAGTTATCTCCTTTTTTCTATATTATCTCTATTCATCTTCTTTCGCAAAATCTAATCCTAATGAATGTAATTTTGCTGTTACTTCGTCAAAAGATTTTTTACCTAAATTTCTAACTTTCATCATGTCAGTTTCAGATTTATTTGTTAAATCTTCTACTGTAGCAATACCTGCTCTCTTCAAGCAGTTGAATGATCTTACTGATAATTCTAGCTCTTCTATTGACATTTCTAATACTTTTTCTTTCTTTGATTCTTCTTTTTCAATCATAACTTGTGTATTTTTAGCTGCTTCTGATAAATCAATAAACAATTCTAAATGTCCTGTCATTACTTTTGCTGCTAAACTTAATGCCTCATGAGCTTTTAAACTACCATCTGTCCATACTTCTATCACTAATTTATCATAATCTACCATTTGTCCAACTCTTGTATTTTCAACTTGATAGTTTACTTTTTTTACTGGTGTATAGATAGAATCTATTGGAAGTACGGATATATCTTGATTTGGTTTCTTATTCTTTTCAGATGAATTATATCCTCTTCCTCTATCAGCAGTCATTTCAATCTTTAAATGTCCACCTTCTGAAACAGTGGCAATATGTAAATCTGGATTTAATATTTCTACTGTTCCATCAGTGATAATATCTCCTGCTAATACTTCACCTTCACCTTTATGGTCTATTCTCAATATTTTTTCTTCATTTTCTGAAAATTTTAACCTAACACTTTTTAAGTTTACTATAATTTCTGGTACATCTTCTACAACATTTGGTACAGTTGAGAATTCATGTAATACACCATCAATTTTAGCACTTGTTATTGCACATCCTGGTAGTGATGAAAGTAATATTCTTCTTAAAGAATTTCCGATTGTTACCCCATATCCTCTTTCTAATGGTTCACATACAAATTTTGCATAATTATTTGTATCATCTACCTCTAGACATTCAATATTTGGCTTTTCAAATTCTATCATTTTTACCTCCTAATATTCGAGATTATATCTCAAACTTTTTACAAACTTCATAGGTTTCTTTAGTAAAATCATTACAGTTTCTATTAAACCTTTATAATTAATTTTTACTATTATTTTGAGTAAAGCTCTACTATTAAATGTTCTTCGATTGGAATATCAATATCTTCTCTAGACGCTAATCTTAATACTTTACCACTCATTTTCTCATTATCTTTTTCTAACCAAGCTGGAACTGGTCTCTTAGCAGATTCTTCAATATTTGCTTTGATTGTTGAATTATCTTTTTTAATTTCTCTTACTGTAATAACATCTCCTGGTTTTACTAAGTAAGATGGAATATCTACTTTTTGACCATTTACTTCAAATTGAGCATGATTAACAAATTGTCTTGCTTGTGCTCTTGATGTTCCAAATCCTAATCTATATACAACATTATCTAATCTACTTTCTAAGATTTGTAATAAGTTTTCACCTGTTACACCTTTTTTATTTGAAGCCATTTCGAAATATTTTCTAAATTGTTTTTCTCCAACTCCATAATATGCTTTTGTTTTTTGTTTTTCTCTTAATTGAGTTCCGTATTCAGAAAGTTTTGCTCTTTTTTGTCCATGTTGTCCTGGTGCATAGTTTCTTCTTGAAATACTACATTTATCTGAATAACATCTATCACCTTTTAAGAACAATTTTTGTCCTTCTCTACGGCATCTACGACATTGTTCGTCTTTATATCTTGCCATTTTATTTCTCCTTTCTTAACTAATGTCAGGGGATACACCTTCCTTATGTTATCTCCTTTTTATTTCTTTGAATTATACTCTTCTTCTTTTTGGTGGTCTACAACCATTGTGTGGTATTGGTGTTACATCTTTGATTGCACTAATTTCTAAACCTGCTGTTTGTAAAGCTCTTATTGCAGCTTCTCTACCAGCACCTGGTCCTTTAACAAATACTTCTACTGTTTTTAATCCATGTTCCATAGCTGCTTTTGCTGCTGTTTCAGCAACTTGTCCAGCTGCATATGGTGTGCTTTTTCTAGAACCTTTAAATCCTAATTCTCCAGCACTTCCCCATGAAATTGCATTTCCTTGTACATCTGTGATTGTTACAATTGTATTGTTAAAACTAGAATGAATGTGTGCTTGACCTTTTTCTATATTTTTTCTATTTCTTCTGGCAACTGGTTTTCTAGTTGTATTTTTGTTAGCCATTCTCTATTTCCCTCCTTGTTCATATATAGAAGTTTCCTTCTTATATTTTATTTCAAGTATGATTTATTTCTTATTTTTTGCTTTTACTAACTAATTTTCTAGGACCTTTTCTTGTTCTAGCATTAGTTTTTGTTCTTTGTCCTCTAACTGGAAGACCTCTTCTATGTCTTAATCCTCTGTAGCATCCGATTTCTGTTAATCTCTTGATGTTTAATGCTACTTCTCTTCTTAGATCACCTTCAACTTTGTATGATTCGTCAATAACTTTTCTGATGCTATTAACTTCATCATCAGTTAAATCTTTTACTCTAGTATCTGGATTAATTCCAGCTTTTTCTAAGATTTTTCTAGAACTTGATACACCTATTCCATAGATATATGTTAGTCCTATTTCTACTCTTTTTTCTTTAGGTAAATCTACTCCTGCTATACGAGCCATATGTTTTTGCACCTCCAAAATATTTTTGTTTTTCTTTGTTATTTTTATCTTTGATTGTTTTGTCTTAATCCCATTTAAAGGTGAAATGCTACTAGTGTTTACCCTAGTCTTTAAATTTTCTTAAGACATATATATAAACACAAATTTGATATGTAAATCATTTCTGATTTCACAGCCGCTATCCAATTTGTGTTATTAGCATGTTTTTAAGACTATCCTTGTCTTTGTTTGTGTTTAGGGTTTTCGCAAATTACTCTAATTTTCCCTTTTCTTTTTATTATTTTACATTTATCGCATATTTTCTTTACTGATGGTCTTACTTTCATTTTTTGCACCTCCTAAAATAACTTATATATGTATTTGGGTTAATTTTTATCTATTTTATTTTGCTCTCCAAGTGATTCTACCTCTATTTAAATCATAAGGTGAAAGTTCTACTTTTACCTTATCTCCTGGTAAAATCTTAATGTAATTCATTCTTAACTTACCTGATATATGGGCTAAAATTTGATGTCCATTTTCTAATTCTACTTTAAATGTTGTATTTGGTAGTGCTTCAACAACTACTCCTTCAACTTCTATAACATCTTCTTTTGACAAATTCTTTCCCCTCCTTAAAGAGCTATTTTTACACAAAATTATCCATTGTGTCTAATAACTACTGTATTATACATCATAATTAAAGTATTGTCAATATTTCCGGCTCTTTTTCTGTAATTAAAATTGTATTTTCATAATGAGCAGCCAAACTTCCATCTTCTGTTATAATTGTCCACCCATCATCTAACTCTAAAATGTTTGGTTTTCCTTGAATTACCATAGGTTCTATAGCTAATGTCATACCTGGTTCTAGTCTAATTCCTCTACCTGCTTTTCCATAATTTGGTATACCTGGATCTTCATGCATTTCTCTTCCAATTCCATGTCCTTGGAATTCTCTTACTACTGAATATCCTTGTGAATGAACATATTCTCCAATTGCATGACAAACATCACCAATTCGATTTCCTGGTTTTGCATATTTAATTCCCTCAAAAAAGGCTTGTTTGGTAACTTCTACTAATCTTCTTGCTTCTTTAGAAACATTTCCTACCATAAATGTTCTTGCAGCATCTCCATTAAATCCATCTTTTAATGCTACTGTATCCACACTTACAATATCGCCTTCTTTTATCACTTTATGTTTTGAAGGAATTCCGTGAATGACCTCATCATTAATAGATACACAAATAGATGCTGGAAATTTAGGTACACCTCTTATTCCAATATCATATCCTTTTTCAGCAGGTATTGCTCCTAAACTTCTCATTGTTTTTTCTGCTATTTGATCTAGTTCCCATGTAGTCATTCCAGGTTTTATCTTTTCTTCTAATTCCTTATATGTTAAAGCCACAACCTTGCAAGCTTCTCTCATTAATTGTATTTCTCTTTTTGATTTTATTGTTACCATGATACTTCCTTCTTTCTATATAGGATATAAGCGAACACAAAAGTTGATAATATTCTTATCAACTTTTGATTTTATCCTATCGTGTTCTAAGTTTGTACATATATCAAACTTTATATCATTCTATTTATTTAATAATTTAATAATATCTTCTGCCACATCTTTTCCCATTCTATTAATAGCTAAACTTACAGTTTCTGTTTTTAATACACCTTTTTTATCGTAATATTCTACTAATGGACTTGTTTTTTCTTCATAAATTTCTAATCTTCTCTTAATTGCTTCTGGATCAGAATCATCTTCTCTTTGTTTTAATGGTGATCCACATTTATCACAAATACCTTCTTGTTTTGGTGGATTTAATTTTGTATTATATGTTGTTTTACATTCTTGGTTTGTACATACTCTTCTTGTTAACATTCTATCAATTAATTCTTCTTTTGGTGTTACTAAGTTTACAACTAAATCTACTTTATTTCCATTTTTACTTAATATCTCATCTAATTTTTCTGCTTGCTCAATTGTTCTTGGGAAACCATCTAATATTGCTCCATTTTTTGCATCTTCCCATGTTAATCTATCTTCTACCATTGGTACAGTTACTTCATCTGGTACTAAATCTCCTTTAGATATGTATTTATCAGCTTCCATACCTAATGGTGTTTTTTCACTAATATTTTTTCTAAAGATATCTCCTGTTGAAATTTGTGGTAATCCTGTTTCTTTACTTATCATACCAGCAACTGTTCCTTTTCCAGTTCCTTGTGCTCCTAACATAATGATTATCATAAAAACACTTCCTTTACTTTAATTATTTTAGGGTTATCAATAACCTTTTCAATATTTATTCTATAAATAAATATTGAAAAAATTATTCAATAACAAATTTAGCTTCTCGAGAACTTTTTCTTTTTCTGAAATTTACTATTTTCTTTAAGTTCTCGAAAGAAGCGTGAAAATTTGTTGATGCAAAAAATTGCTTTGCAATTTTTCTGTGCAATGTTAGTTTAAAATGAAAGAAAATAAAAATTTTCTTTCATTTTAAAAGTTGCCAGCAGGGATTTACCATTTTGGCAACCTCTTCTATTTTTCTATTTTTCTAAGAATCCTTTATAGTGTCTCATTGCTAATAAAGATTCTAGTTGTTGAACTGTTTCTAGAGCAACACCTACAACAATTAAGATTGATGTACCTCCAAACGCAATGTTCAAGTTTGTAAATCTTAGTAACATAGGTATAATCGCTATGACTGCTAAGAACAATCCTCCAAAAAGCGTTAATTTAGAGATAACAGATGATAAATATTCTGTTGTTGGTTTTCCTGCTCTGATTCCAGGGATAAATCCACCATTTTTCTTAATATTGTTTGATACTTCTGCTGGATTAAATGTAGCATACGTATAAAAATAAGTAAATCCTAGAATCAATAATAAATATACTAACGCATTTGCTATTGAATATCCAATTCCTACATTTGATGTTGATGTAGCAATTGAGAAATTATATAGTCCTGCTAAAAATCCAGATTGACTTGCAATGTCTGGTACAAATATTTGAATAATCATTGCTGGGAATGTCATAAATGATGAAGCAAAGATAACTGGCATAACCCCTGCCATAGCAAGTTTTAATGGGATATGTGTATTTTGTGCTCCTACCATCTTTCTTCCAACAACTCTTTTTGAATATTGTACTGGTATTCTTCTTTCAGCTTGTTGTACAAATACAACTCCAGCAATTAAGATAATTGCTCCTATCACAATACCAATTGCTAATAATAATCCAGTTGTACTAAATACTCCATTTGCTACAATAAGATTCCATAGTGTTACTACTCCACCTGGTAATCCTGAAATAATACCAATAAAAATTAATAGTGAAATTCCATTTCCAACACCTTTATTTGTAATTTGGTCTCCAAGCCACATCAATATTGATGTACCTGTTACTAACCCTACTACAACTAAAGCTCCTGTTAAGAATGAATTGTCAACAAATATTCCACTTGATTGATATGCAAAATATATACCAATTGATTCTACTAAAGCAAGTATAATTGTTAAGATTTTTGTATATCGATTAATTTTCTGTCTTCCTTCTTCTCCACCTTCTTTAGTTAATCTTTCTAATGAAGGTATAATCATTGCTAACAATTGGATAACAATTGAAGCAGTAATATATGGACTAATTGACATTGCAAAAACAGAAAATCTTGAAAAAGCTCCTCCGGAAATCATATCAATTAATCCTGCAATTCCTTGAGTATTACTCATAGCATCATTTAAAGCGATACTATCTACTCCAGGTACAGTTATATAACATCCTAATCTAAATACAACGATTAGTAATAATGTATACAATAGTCTTTTTCTTACATCAGGTGTTTTTAATGCGTTTTTTAACGTTTTAAACAATTAAACCACCTCTGCCTTTCCGCCTAAAGCTTCGATTTCTTCTTTTGCTTTTGCTGTAAATCTTTTGGCTTTTACATTTAATTTTTTCTCTAATTTTCCTGTTGCTAATATAACGATTCCATCATTAATTTTTCCGATAATTCCTTCTTCTAAAAGTGTTTCAGCAGTAACATCTGTTGCTTTAGATAAATTAAGCATTTTTAATGTTACTTCTGTGTAAGTTTTAGCATGGATATTGGTAAATCCTCTTTTTGGTAATCTTCTATATAATGGTGTTTGACCACCTTCAAAACCTCTTCTTACTCCTCCACCAGATCTAGCCTTTTGTCCTTTATGACCTCTACCTGATGTTTTACCATTTCCTGATGCCATACCACGACCTACTCTATTTCTTTTTACTTTACTTACAGCTGGTTTTAATTCATCTAGTTTCATGCGGTTTGCACCTCCCTTATTTTATTTGTCAGGGGACAAAACCTTACCTTTAGGTCATCTCCACTTAGGTTAAGGAATGTCCTTACCTTTGCGATTTATTGTTGACCTTTCATAAAGTTATCTCCCTTTTTATTTTTCAACTACATAATATCTTCTACTTTTTTACCTCTTTTTTTCGCTACTTGTTCTACTGTTTGCATAGCTTTTAATCCTTCTAATGTAGCATAAACAACGTTTCTTGGATTGTTTGTTCCAATAACTTTTGTTCTTATATTTTTATATCCTGCAAGCTCTAATACTGGTCTAACGCTTCCTCCTGCGATAACTCCAGTACCAACAGCTGCTGGTTTTAACATAACTTTTGCACTACCAAATTTTCCTACATATTCATGAGGTACTGATGTTTCTACAACAGGTACTTCTATTAAGTTTTTCTTAGCTTCTTGGATAGCTTTCTTAATAGCATCTGGAACTTCTGCTGCTTTACCATTACCAACACCAACATGTCCGTTTTCGTCACCAACAACTACAACTGCACTAAATCTAAAAGTTCTACCACCTTTAACAACTTTAGCAACTCTGTTGATAGCAACTACTTTTTCTTTTAATTCATTCTTTTCTTCCATCGGTTTTGTTTCCCTCCTTCTTCGATTAATGTCAGGGGACACACCTTACCTTTTGGTCATCTCCACTTGGTTCAAGGAATGTCCCCTCCCCTTGTGATTTACTTATGACCTTTGCTCATGTGCTCTCCTTTTATTTTTTTATTAGAATTTTAATCCGCCTTCTCTTGCAGCTTCAGCTAATTCTTTAACAACACCATGGTATATGTATCCACCACGATCAAAAACAACATCTACGATTTTTTTATCAGCTGCTCTTTTTGCAATTAAAGTTCCTACTTCTTTAGCTGCTTCTTTATTTGCATGTTTTGTTTTAACTTCTTTATCTAATGTTGATGCTGCAACTAATGTATTTCCAGCAACATCATCAATAATTTGTGCATAAATGTTACTATTGCTTCTATATACACATAATCTTGGTCTTTCAGCTGTTCCAGATATTTTTCTTCTTACACGCATATGTCTTCTTTGTCTTTCCATTTTTCTATCTGTCTTCTTTACCATTTTTATTACTCCTTTCTTAGAAATTGAGTTTTCTATATTACTTAATATTTAAGCATATTTTTTACAATTTTGATTCAAAGTGATAAGATGTGCATTTTTATGAATGAAACAAAAATGTGCAAATTATTGCTTTCAATCAAAATTAAATTATTTACCAGTTTTTCCTTCCTTACGTCTAATAACCTCATCAGCATATTTGATACCTTTACCTCTATATACTTCTGGTGGTCTTTGTTTTCTAACTTCTGCTGCTGTTTGCCCAACTAATTCTTTATCAATTCCTTTTACGATAATTGTATTTGCGTTTGGAACATCAAAAGTGATTCCTTCTGGTGCTTCAAATATAACTGGGTGTGAATATCCTAATGTTAAATTTAAGTTGTTTCCTTGTTTTGCAACTCTATATCCTACACCGTTGATTTGTAATTCTTTGCTATACATTTGTGTTACACCAATTATCATATTATTAATTAAAGTTCTTGTCAAACCATGTAAACTTCTATTTTGTTTTTCATCATTACTTCTTGTAACTTTAATTACATTTCCATCTAACTCTATAGAAATATTTTTATCAAATTCTTTTTCTAATGTACCTTTAGGTCCTGTTACTGTAACTTTTGGTCCTTCAATTTTTACTGTAACATCTGATGGTACTGTAATTGGTTTATTTCCTATTCTTGACATTTTCGGTTTTCCCTCCTTCTTTACTCTTTATCGATTACCAAACATATGCTAATACTTCTCCACCAATTCCTAATTCTCTTGCTTCTTTATCTGTTTTTAATCCTTGTGATGTAGAAATAATTGCAATTCCTAAACCATTTAAAACTTTTGGTAATTCTTCTTTAGATGCATATACTCTTAATCCTGGTTTACTGATTCTTTTTAAACCATCAATAACTCTTGTTCCTTTTTCATCATATTTTAAAGTAATTCTGATGATTCCTTGTGTATCATCTTTAATTTCTTCAAAAGATTTTATATATCCTTCTTTAAACAATATTTCAGCAATACCTAATTTCATTTTTGAAGCTGGTATATCAACTGTTTTATGTTTAGAACTATTTGCATTTCTTATTCTTGTTAACATATCTGCTATTGGATCTGTAATGTTCATTAATTACTTACCTCCTTTTCTTTTTTATTGTCAGGGGACACACCTTACCTTTTGGTCACTTCCACTTGGTTTAAGGAATGTCCCCTCCCCTTGTGATTTACTCATGACCCTTGCTAAAGTTATCTCCTGTCTTTATTATTATTTCAAAATTGATTTAAAGTAGTAAGTTGTTCGCATTGTTGCTTTCAATCAATCGTTATTTTCCTAATTAATTTTGATGAAATTGATTATATTGTGCATTTTTGTGATTAATAAAAAGCTGAAGTTGTACTCTTTGTACGTCGAAGTTTTTTATTAATTGCAAAAATGTGCAAGATGATTGATTTCATCGAAATTCTTTTACCAGCTGGCCTTTTTAACCCCTGGTATTTCTCCTTTATGAGCTAATTCTCTAAAACATACACGACATATTCCATATTTTCTAATATATGCATGTGGTCTACCACATATTTTGCATCTATTATATTCTCTTGTTTTATATTTTTGTGGTCTTGCTTGTTTTACTTTCATTGATTTCTTAGCCATAGTCATACTCCTTTCCTTTGACTAATTTTTGAAAGGCATTCCCATTAATTTTAGTAACTCTTTAGCTTCTTCATCAGTTTCAGCTGTTGTTACAAAAATTATATCCATACCTCTTAATTTATCTACTTTATCATATTCGATTTCAGGGAATATTAATTGTTCTTTTATACCCATAGCGTAATTTCCTCTTCCATCAAAAGAGTTTGCTGATACTCCTCTAAAATCTCTAACTCTTGGAAGTGCTACATTAAATAGTTTGTATGCAAAATCATACATTTTATCTGCTCTTAATGTAACTTTACAACCTACATTGACACCTTCTCTTAATTTGAATGCTGCAATTGATTTTTTTGCTTTTGTTACAACTGGTCTTTGACCTGTAATTTGCATTAAATCATTCATAGCATTTTCTAATGATTTAGGATTTTCTTTTACATCTCCTAATCCTATATTAATTACAATTTTATCAAGTTTTGGAACTTGCATAATTGATTTATATCCAAATTTATTCATTAATGCTGGGATTACTTCTTTTTCATATTGTTCTCTTAATTTTTCCATTTTGTATGAATCCTCCTTTCCTCTTTATTATTTTAATTCAGCTCCGCATTTCTTACAAACACGTACTTTTTTATCATTATCTACACGATATCCAACTTTTGTTACTTTTCCACATTTTGGGCAAACAACATTTACTTTAGAAGCTGGAATAGCACATTCTACTGGTATAATTCCACTTTCGTCTCCTTGTTTTCTAGCTTTAACGTGTTTTTTTCTTACATTAACGCCTTTAACAACGACTTTATCTTCTTTTTGTATTACTTCTAATACTTCTCCTGTTTTACCTTTATCGTTTCCTGATAAAACTTGGACATTATCGCCTTTTCTTATTCTCATTAGAGATTGCCTCCTTTTCTTAGATTATTGTCAGGGGACACACCTTACCTTTTGGTCATCTCCACTTGGTTCAAGGAATGTCCCCTCCCCTTGTGATTCATTGTTGACCTTCGCTAAAGTTATCTCCTTTTTACTATATTTACTATAAAACTTCTGGAGCTAAAGATAATATTTTCATATAATCTTTTTCTCTTAATTCTCTTGCAACTGGTCCAAAGATACGAGTTCCTCTTGGAGTTCCATCATCTTTTATTATAACAGCTGCATTTTCATCAAATTTTATATATGAACCATCTGCTCTTCTTAGACCTTTTTTAGATCTAACAACAACAGCTTTTACAACATCACCTTTTTTTACAACGCCACCTGGTGTTGCTGATTTAACAGAAGCTACTATAACATCTCCGATGTTACATGTTTTTCTGTAAGAACCACCTAAACATCTAATACACATAATTTCTTTTGCACCCGTATTATCTGCTACTTTTAATCTTGTTTGTTGTTGTATCATTTTTTGGTTCCTCCCTTCTTCATTCTTCTAAAATTATTTTATATCTGCTTTTTCCAAGACTTCTACAACTCTCCATCTTTTATCTTTAGAAAGTGGTCTTGTTTCCATTACTCTTACTTTATCACCGATTTGACAAACATTTTCTTCATCATGAGCTTTCAAGTTATATGTTCTTTTAACTGTTTTTCCATATACACCATGGCTCACATTTGTTTGTACTGATACGACAACTGTTTTATCCATTTTGTTAGATTTAACAGTTCCAACCATAACTTTACGAAGATTTCTTTCTTCCATTTAGATTTCTCCTTTCTGGCTATCTTTCAATAGTCTTTTATGATTTATTTCTTGCTCTCAGCTATTTTTCTTTCTGTTAATACAGTATTTATTTTAGCTATATCTCTTTTTACTTCTTTGATTTTCATTGGATTATCTAATCCATTTGTAGCTAAACTAAATTTTAATTTGAATAATTCTGTTTTTAGTTCACCTAATTCTTTCTCTAGTTCTGGTGAAGACATTTCTCTGATTTTATTTATCTTCATCATTATCACCTACCTTTTCAGTTTCTCTTGCTACAATTTTTGTTTTATTAGGTAGTTTATTCATAGCAAGTCTTAAAGCTTCTCTAGCCACTTCTTCAGAAACACCAGCAATTTCAAACATAACTCTTCCTGGTTTAACAACTGCTACCCAATATTCAGGAGCACCTTTACCTTTACCCATACGAGTTCCGATTGGTTTTGCTGTAATTGGTTTATCAGGGAATATTTTAATCCAAACCTTTCCACCTCTCTTGATATAACGAGTCATCGCAATACGAGCTGCTTCAATTTGGTTACCTGTAATTAACCCAGCAGTAACTGCTTGAATTCCCCATTCACCATCTGTAACTTTATTTCCTCTAGTTGCTTTTCCTCTCATTCTACCTTTTTGCATTTTTCTAAATTTTGATCTTTTTGGCATTAATGGCATTATTTGTCTCCTCCTTCCTCTTGTTTAGTAGGAAGAACTTCACCTTTATATATCCATACTTTTACACCGATTTTTCCATATGTTGTATCTGCTTCTGCAAATCCATAATCAATATCAGCTCTTAAAGTTTGTAATGGAATATTTCCTTCTTTATAAAATTCAGTTCTTGCCATGTCAGCTCCACCTAATCTTCCAGATACTGAAGTTTTGATTCCTAAAGCACCTGCTTTCATAGATTTTTGCATACATTGTTTCATAGCTCTTCTGAATGAAATTCTTCTTTCTAATTGACCAGCGATGTTTTCTGCTACTAATTGTGCATCTGTATCAATATTTTTAACCTCTACAATATTTAAGTTAACATCTTTTCCAATTAATTTTGCAAGTTCAGCTTTTATGCTTTCTGCACCTGCTCCACCTTTTCCAATTACGATTCCTGGTTTAGCAGTATATAAATTTACTTTAACGGCTTTTGCTGTTCTTTCGATTTCTATTTTAGAAATTCCAGCAGTATATAATTTTTTCTTTAAAAATTTACGGATTTTTTGATCTTCTACTAAATAATCTGCAAAGTTTCTTGAATCTGCATACCATTTAGAGTTCCAGTCTTTGATTATACCAACTCTCACACCTGTTGGATGTACTTTTTGTCCCATTTTTTATAAATCCTCCTTTCTCTATTTGTCATCTCTTAACACGATTGTTATATGACTTGTTCTTTTTCTAATTCTAACAGCTGAACCTTTTGCAGCTGGTCTAATTCTTTTTAATGTTGGACCTTGATTTGCATAGATTTCAGCAACATATAAATTTTCATGTTTCATATCATGATTATTTTCAGCATTTGCAATTGCTGATTTTAATAATTTTTCGATTATTTCTGATGATGCTTTTGGTGTAAATTTTACGATTGCTAAAGCTTCATCTACATTTTTTCCTCTTATTAAGTCAGCAACAATTTTTACTTTTCTTGCTGAAATTCTTGTATATCTAAGAGTTGCTCTAGCTTCGTTTCTTACTACTGTTTCTTGCTCTTGCACTTTATTCTACCTCCTAACTATTGTCAGGGGACACATCTTTTCTTAGGGTATTTCTTTTAGGACAAGATATGTCCCCTACCCGTGTGAATGTGTGTTTACCCTTTTTTAAGTTCTATCTTTTCTTATTTACCAACTTTTGTTGTTTTTTCTCCTGCATGACCTTTATATGTTCTTGTAGGAGCAAATTCACCTAATTTATGACCGATCATTTCTTCTGTAATATAAATTGGAACATGTTTTCTTCCATCATGTACAGCGATTGTATGACCAACCATTTGTGGATATATTGTTGAAGCTCTTGACCATGTTTTTAATACATCTTTAGCTCCTGTTTCATTCATAGCTTCAATTCTTTTTAATAATTTAGGTTCTACAAATGGTTTCTTCTTGCTTGATCTTGACATTAAATTTTCCTCCTTCTCTAGGGCTTATGGGGAAGAATAAAATGAATTCCCCTACCCATAAAATTTTATTTTCTTCTCTTAACGATAAATTTATTTGATAATTTCTTTTTATTTCTTGTTTTGTATCCAAGTGCTGGTTTACCCCAAGGAGTAAGTGGTCCTGCGTGTCCAACTGGTGCTCTACCTTCACCACCACCATGTGGGTGATCTACTGGGTTCATAACAGATCCTCTAACAGTTGGTCTGATTCCCATATGTCTTTTTCTACCAGCTTTTCCGATTTTAACGTTTTCATGATCGCTGTTTCCAATAACACCAATTGTAGCTCTACATTTAGCTAAGATTAATCTCATTTCTCCTGAAGGTAATCTTACATGTGCATATTTACCTTCTTTAGCCATCAATTGTGCACTTTGTCCAGCAGCTTTAACTAATTTTCCACCTTGTCCTGGATTTAATTCGATATTATGAATTAAAGTACCTACTGGAATACTACTGATTGGCATACAGTTACCTGGTTTGATATCTGCTGTTTCTCCAGATACAACTTTATCTCCATCTTTTAATCCTTGTGGTGCTAAAATATATGCTTTTTCTCCATCTTCATATTGAACTAAAGCAATATTTGCACTTCTGTTTGGATCATATTCGATACCAATAACTGTTGCTTCCATGTTATCTTTTCTTCTTTTAAAATCTATAATTCTATATTTTTGTCTGTTTCCACCACCTTGGTGTCTTACTGTGATTCTACCATAAGAATTTCTACCTGCATTTTTCTTTTTCTTTGCAAGTAATGATTTTTCAGGAGTTTTCTTTGTGATTTCTGAAAAGTCTGAAACTGTCATGTTTCTTCTTGATGGTGTATATGGTTTGAAGTGTTTCATTCCCATTTTTTATTCTCCTTCCTCAAATTCATGAAAAACTTCGTCTTACGTTGTCAAACTTCACTTCAAAATTCCTCGATGTACCAAAGTACACCTGCGGATTTTTCGTTCGTTTTCCTAGTAATACTTGTTTTTGATGAATTCTCTTCTCTACTTATTATTTACGGATGTTTTTCCTGCTCCGCATAACAGATATTCTTTATTCTCCGGGTTCTTTCCCGATAATTTTATTAAAGTTCTTTATATTATAAAATTGATGCTTTTAATTGATTTAAGCTCCCATAAATTCATCAATTGAATCTTTATATTTCTTAGAAACTTTAACTTCTTTTCCACCTTTTGTTAGATATGTTTCGTCTGCTGGATTTGTATCAATTGTTACAATTGCTTTTTTCCAGTCAGATGTTTTTCCAACATGGTATCCTACTCTTTTTTTCTTTCCTCTTACATTGATTGTATTAACATTTAATACTTTTACTTCAAAAAGTTTTTCAACAGCTTTAGCTATTTCAACTTTTGTAGCTTTTTTATTTACTTTGAAAGTGTATTTACCTTCTTGTAATTGGTCATTACTTTTTTCAGTAACAACTGGTGCGATTATAATTTCTTCTGGTAACATTATGCGTACACCTCCTCTAATTTTTTAACAGTGTCTACTGGTAAAATTAGATTTGTATATTTTAATAAATCAAATATATTTATGTTGTTAGCAACGATTGTTTTAACACCTTCGATATTTCTTGATGACATTAAAACATTTTTATTATTCTCTGGAAGAATGATTAATGTTTTTCCTTCAACTTTCATATCTGCTAATGCTTTTACCATTGTTTTTGTTTTGATTTCTTTTACTTCTAATTTATCAACAACTGTTAATTCTTTTTCTAAAACTTTAGAACTTAATACTGATCTAATAGCAAGTCTTTTTTCTTTCTTATTTACTGTGTATTTATATGAACGAGGTTTTGGTCCTAAAGCAATACCACCTTTAATCCATTGTGGAGCTCTGATTGAACCTTGTCTTGCTCTACCTGTTCCTTTTTGTCTCCATGGTTTTTTACCACCACCTGAAACTTCTGCTCTTGTTTTTGTACTTTGTGTACCTTGTCTTTGATTAGCTAAATAGTTTACTAAAACACTATGTACTATAGTTTCATTTGGTTCAATACCAAATATACTATCTGCTAATTCTACGTCACTTACTTTTTTTCCGTTTATATCATATACATCTATTTTTGGCATTTCTTTTCCTCCTTCCTTCTATTTAGTAGCCTTTACAGCTGATTTTACTTTTAAGATAGCTCCTTTTGCTCCTGGAACACTACCTTTTACTAATATTACATTTTTATCCATGTCTACTCTTACAACATCTAAGTTTTGTATTGTAACTGTAACTCTTCCCATATGTCCTGGTAGTTTTTTACCTTTAAATACTCTACCTGGTGTTGATGTAGATCCCATTGAACCTGGTCTTCTATGATACATAGAACCATGTCCCATTGGTCCTCTGTGTTGTCCATGTCTTTTGATAACACCTTGGAATCCTTTTCCTTTTGATGTTCCTTGAACATCGATTTTTTCTCCTGCTTCAAAAACATCTGCTTTTACTTCGTCTCCAACTTTGATTCCTTCTATTGAATCTAGTCTGAATTCTCTTAAATGTTTTTTATTAGCTAATTTTGCTTTTGCAAAATGTCCTGCTTCTGGTTTGTTGATGTGTTTATCTTTTACATCTCCAAATCCTAATTGAACCGCATTGTAACCATCTGTTTCTACTGTTTTTACTTGTGCTACAACACATGGTCCAGCTTCTATAACTGTTACTGGAATTACATTTCCTTTTTCATCAAAGATTTGTGTCATTCCAATTTTTCTTCCGATTATTCCTTTTTTCATTTTTATTTCCTCCTAACTATTGGCTGATATTTTGTATTAGCATTTTTAATGTTAATATCAGCTTGGTTTTGATGCTACATAATATATAGTAGTCTTTATAAATTATAACGCTGCCAAAATGCGCCAGCATTTTGTGTATTATTCAGGTAAGCGTTATATCAAGACGAAGTCTTGTTATAATTTGATTTCTATATCTACACCAGCTGGTAACTCTAATTTCATTAAGCTGTCAACTGTTTTTTGTGTTGGATATAAAATATCGATAACTCTTTTATGTGTTCTCATTTCGAATTGTTCTCTTGAATCTTTGTATTTGTGTGGAGAACGTAAAATTGTTACGATTTCTTTTTGTGTTGGTAATGGAATAGGACCTGATACCTTTGCTCCTGTTTTTTTAGCTGTTTCTACTATCTTTTCAGCAGACTGATCTAAAACTACATGGTCATAAGCTTTTAGTCTTATTCTTATTTTTTCACTTGTTGCTACTGTGTTTGCCATTGTAATTTTCCCTCCTTCTTTAAAATGATTTTTTGTTTGTGATAGCAATGTTTTGCTATCGAAATTACCGTGGCAAGTTAAAACGCACTCAGGTGTTTTGAATATTACCTATAAAAAAGCCCAAAATATGCATGATAATTCTGGGATAAGTGCTTAATTTTTAAAAACTTACCGCCTGGTCTTTGCCATGACATACTCCACTGAAGTTCCCTCCATCCTTGTTTTCCGTAAGGATGTAGCCACATTCAGCTTCATCGCTCAATTCATGCTCATATATTATACAATGATTGCCCATGGATGTCAACATTTTTTTAATATTTTTTTATTTTTTCCTTTCTTTTTTATAATAAATTATTGCATTCTAAAAATTCTATTGATATACTATATTTATCTATGAATTAAGGAAGGTGTTATATATGAATAAGTTTTTAGATGATTTAAAATATAATGTAGATTCTATAGCACATAAAGCAAAAAAGGGATTATTAGTTGGTGGGCTATCTTTGTTAGCTGCATCTTCATTTGTTGGATGTTCAAAACCATCATCTGATCATACAACCACAATAGAACAAGATCAAGAACAAGATAGTAATTCTGAAGAACTTGAAAAAACGTTTAATTATGTATCTTCTAACGCAGATGAATTAGCAGAAAAATTAGAAGCTTTATCTCCTATTTCTGAACTTTCTGATAAAGATTCTTTGGCAGTAACAAATTTTTTACTTAGTTATACATTTGCAAAAACTTCCCAAAATTATAATGGAGAAATTTCTGCTGGTTCTATCATTCCCAATACTGTTAACGGAAAATTAGATGGTACTTTTAAACTTTCTAAAGAAAATCAAATAAAATATTATAAAACTTTAGAAGATCATAACTATGAACTACATCTAGATCCTGAAAGTGTAGAACTTTACAATTCATTTCCAGATTATGCAGATGCTAGAGATGCTTTATCTTATGTTTATACTGTTAAATCTGATTTAGTTGAAATGAATCCTGAACTTGTCAGTGAATTATCTTATGATGATATGTTAAGTTTAATTAAATCTTCTTATGTATCAGCATACAATAATAAGGATACAAACACCGAATATTTAGATGCTGTTGACACTCGTTTATCTATTAATTTACTTAATGCAAATAATAATTCTTACGATATTTCATGGGGATATCTTTCAGATGACGGACAATATCATTTTCTAGAAAGCAATAGATCTTCTAGCGGAAATGACTTAGTTGATGATTATGAAGATGTTTGTATAAAATATTACCTTAATGATTCTAATTCTTCTATGCTTGATAGTTTAAAAAAAGCTAATGAAAAAAATGAAGTAACCACACAAGAAATTATTAGTCAAGTTATTGATATTAATATGGAAAAAGCACAACAAGAACAATCTAACGAAACAGAACTTTCTACAGATTCTGATGGATTAGATAGATAATTTTATAATGATTGTATAAACAATAGAAAAGCCAAAGTTTTAATGATTTCTTAAACTTTGGTCTTTTTATTGTTTAAATGACAAGTTTCAAAGTTATTTGCACTGTAACTTTTGATTCCTATACTATCTTTTCTTTTTCTTACAAATTTCAATTCATATATTTTAAATATTTATATATCACATTTTCTATATGTGCTAAACTCTCATAATTCGTTATAAACTTACCATCATGTCTGTGTCTAACATTACTTCTTATCATTCGTATTTGTTGATTAAATTCTCTTCGATAAATTTCCGCTAATTTGTTTTTACTTAATCCGGATTTCCATTTTTGTATGATTTCTTCCTCTTTCACACTAACACCTCTTAAGTAGTATTATGAGCAAAATCATTCAAAATATGTTCAAAGTATTTTTCTGTGCAATAATATTTTTATTCATTGAAAAATGAATTTCTATATAATAAGAAAGGCGTGCGTTAACGAAATCAAAGATTTCGACGCACACATGTAAAGACTGCTTCGCAGTACTTCACAAATATAGGAAGCCTAACCTTGTTGTATACGGAAAAATCCACATAGGGTAAAGATAAAAGTCAATTTTTCCTATACAATAAAAAAAGGCCAGACTTTAAAATATTAAGATAAATTCTTAAATATTTCAAGGTCTGTCCCTTTCGTTTCATTTTGAAACGATTTGGCACGTCCCTAACGTTCCACTAAATTTCCATAATAATTGGGATAATCATTGGATTTCTTTTTGTTTTCATAAAGATATAATCTCTTAAATTTTCTCTAGCAGCTGATTTTATTGTTCCCCAATCTCTAATACCTCTTTCTTCACATTTTTTTATTTCATGTCTTACAACAGATTTTACATCATCCATTAAGTTTTCAGATTCTCTTACATATACAAATCCTCTTGAAATAACATCAGGTCCAGCTACTACTTCTCCTGTTGAAGAATCCATTGTTAACACAATAATAATTAATCCATCTTGTGATAAATGTTGTCTATCTCTTAAAACAATACTTCCAACATCTCCAACACCCAATCCATCTACAAGAACTCTTCCACAAGGTACTGTTGATGTAAATTCCGCTTTATCTTCATTAATTTCTAGTACTCTTCCATTTGCCATCATAATAATATGGTCTTTATCAATTCCCATACTTTGTGCTGTTTCACTATGAGCAATTAATTGTCTGTACTCTCCATGTACTGGAATAAAATATTTTGGTTTTGCCAAAGCGATGATTAACTTTTGTTCTTCTTGGCAAGCATGTCCTGAAACATGTACTGCTTCCAATGAACTATATACGACTTCTGCACCTATTTGCATTAAATCATCAATCACTTTTGATACAAATTTTTCATTTCCTGGTATTGGAGTTGCAGATATAATGACCAAATCATTTGGTGTAATTTTTACTTTTCTATGATCACCTGCTGCCATTCTTGTTAAGGCTGACATTGGTTCTCCTTGACTTCCTGTTGTAATAATTACTAAATTTTCATCTGCATAATTATTTATCATGTCAATATCTATAAAAATATTTTCAGGACATTCAATATATCCTAACTCTCTTGCAGTTTCTATCATGTTTATCATACTTCTACCACATACTGCAATTTTTCTGTTATATTTTACTGCACAATTTACAATTTGTTGTACTCTGTGTACATTTGATGCAAATGTGGCAACCACAATTCTTTTTGTGCAATGTAAGAATAACTTATCAAAAACTTCTCCAACAGAACTTTCTGACATTGTAAATCCTTTTCTTTCTGCATTTGTACTATCTGACATCAATGCTAATATTCCTTGATTTCCTAATTCTGCAATTCTTCCAAAATCCATAATTTTTCCATCAATCGGTGTGTAGTCCACTTTAAAGTCACCAGTGTGTAAAACTGTCCCTGCAGGCGTTGTAATCGCTAACATTACAGAGTCTGGAATGCTGTGTGAACTTCTAATAAATTCAACTTTAAAATTCTTTCCTAAAGAAATCGTTTGTCCTTGTACGACTTCATTTAATTCTGTACTTCTAAGTAACTTATGTTCTTCTAGTTTATTTCTAATTAATCCTGCTGTTAATTTTGTAGCATAAATCGGAATATTGATTTTTTTCAATAAATATGGAACTGCACCTATATGATCCTCATGACCATGTGTAATAATTAATCCTTTTATTTTATCTACATTTTTTTCTAGATAAGATATATCTGGTATAACTAAATCAATTCCTAACATATCATCTTCTGGAAAAGATAATCCACAGTCTACCACAATTATTTCATTCTCATATTCAAAAACTGTGATATTTTTTCCTATTTCATGCAATCCACCTAATGGAATAATTTTTAAACTTGATTTTTTAAATATTCCATCTGTTTCTTTTTTTCTTTTTCTTCTTGCTTTAACAGGTTTTACTTCTCTATTTTGATCATTTTTTATCTCTATCTTATTTTTTTCATTTCCGCTTTTGTTTTCTTTTACTTCACTGTTAAATTCCTTTTTCTTCCTATTATATGGTCTTTTTGTTCTTCCTCCTTCTTTTTTAGTATTTTCATTTTTTACAAATTTCTCATTGTTTTTTAAAATTTCTTCCGTCATAAAAACTCCTTTCTTCCTTTCCTTTATCTTATATTTTCTCAATTTTACTAAACTTATACATTTTGTTTTTAATTTTTATACTTGGGATTTTTCGAACAAATTTATTGATACAAAACTAAAACTATATTAATCAAAAAAACATAATTAATATTATTCCTATATAAAATATATGAATATAACTATCTCTTATTTTTATATTTCATCTCTTTTGTACACACCGTTTACTATATATTTTTCTCTTAAATATATAGTCTCTTATTTTCATAAATTTGTTTTAAAATCTCATTTCTAACAATTTTACTTTTTATTATCTCATTTCCTAGTTCACTTTTAACAAAGTACTTATTTAATAAAATCTCATCCTTTAGCTTCTATAAGCTAACAACTTGTTATATTTTACTATAAAATGGAAAAAAAGTCAAATTTTATTACCAACAAAGAAAGTAAATAAAGAGATAAACATTTTTTCCATTGTTTATCTCTCCAGTTAATTATTTCTAATTATATCTACTGTATGATTTCATTTGCTCCGTCCATTCTGAACTAATTGTTATTGAACATGTTACTGATTCAAACATATACATTACACTCATTGGGTCAACTTCTTTAGCATAAGTAATGTCAAAATCACTTACATCTAATTGTAATAACCCACTACATCCTCTAAACATATTCATCATGTTTATTACATTACTTGTTTTAAAACTACTTACATCTATATTCGTTAACCCACTACATCCATAAAACATACTTCCCATATCTGTTACACTACCAGTATCTAATTGACCTAAATTTATGCTTGTTAAACCACTACATTCAAAAAACGTACTATTCATACTAGTCACATTACTTGTATCTAATTCTGTTAAATTTATAGTCGTTAAGCTACTACATACTCTAAACATATTTCCCATACTAGTTACATTACTTGTATCTAATCCTGTTAAATCTATGCTTGTTAAGCTACTACATCCATAAAACATACTTTCCATACTAGTTACATTACTTGTATCTAATCCTGTTAAATTTATACTTGTTAAGCTACTACATCCATAAAACATACTTTTCATACTAGTTACATTACTTGTATCTAATCCTGTTAAATTTATACTTGTTAAGCTACTACATCCAGAAAACATTCCACTCATACTTGTTACATTACTTGTATCTAAATTATTCATATTTTCAATTGTTGTTAAATTGGTTAAATTGTCAAACCAAAAATCTATATTTTCAGGTACTACCTTATCCAAAAAACTAATTTTTGTTACTGTACTACTTCCATACCATTGTGGTATTTTGCTTGTATCAAACCATGGTTCTTCATCTATATTAATCCATTCATATCTTTTACCTTTTATATTTTCTATTGTCCATCCTTCTGCTAGTTTGTTTGTATCAAATTCATTTTTGTTATTAAATACC
>CALXLP010000023.1 GCA_944389225.1 uncultured Clostridia bacterium
TTATATAGATACACAAAATTAAATGAATATTATATAAAACGATTTGGAGAAAGAGTTTTAAAAATTTGTATTAATGGGCATTTTACTTGTCCTAATCGTGATGGAACTTTGAGTAATTCTGGTTGCATTTTTTGTAGTGAATGTGGATCTGGAGAACATTTAGACCCTTATAAAGATATTTCAGAGCAAGTAACAGATTATTTTAAGTCTCCTCGTTCTAATAGAGCAAATAAATTTATTGTTTATTTTCAAAATTTTTCAAATACTTATGATTCTCTTGATAAGTTAAAGAAAAAATATGATAGTGCTTTAATCAATTCTAAAATTATTGGATTATCAGTTGCTACACGACCTGATTGTATTTCTGAAGATATTGTAAAACTTTTACATTCTTATACAAAGAAATATTATGTTTCTGTAGAATTAGGACTGCAAACCTCTAATGAAAAAATCGGAAAATTTATTAATAGACAGTATACAAACGAGCAATTTACAAAAGCTGTTGAATTACTTAATAAGTATGATATTGATGTGATTACTCATATAATGGTAGGATTACCTGGTGAAAGTTTTAAGGATATACAAAATACGGTAGATTTTATAAATCAACATTCTATCCAAGGATTAAAAATTCATAATACTTATGTTGTAGAAAATACTGTCTTAGCTGATATGTATAACAAAAATCAATATGAACCTATTTCTTTAGACTATTACTTAGATTGTTTAGTATATATTCTTTCACACATCTCTCCTGATATTGTGATTCATAGAATATCTGGTGATGCTCCCAAAGATATCTTAATTGCTCCTAAATGGGATTTACACAAAAAGTGGATATTAAATGGTTTGGATAAAAAATTAAAAGAAGAAAATTTGTATCAAGGAATATATTATAAAACGAATTAAAAGATTTTGAGGACGAAAAAAGGGAAAATGAGCCCGTCCCCAAAATCCCTTTTTATATCATAACTCTCTTTACATTTTTCTTTAACCATTTATCAATTTCGAAATAATTTGGTATATATTGTTGAACTAAATTATAGAAATTACTACTATGATTAGCAAATATCATATGTGACAATTCATGAACAATAATGGCATCAATTTTATCTTCTGGTAACATGATAAGCCTATTACTAAAATGTAATGCTCTTTTACTTGGTATACAACTACCATATTTACTTCTTGCATCTCTTACTTTGTATTCATAGTATAATACTTGCATTTTTTGACTCCAATATGGTAATCGCTTTTCTAAATATTCCTTTGTTTTTACACAAAGAAATCTTTTTACATATTTATCAATTATTGCTTTATTATCTTCATCTTTCAACATTTCTGGTATTTCAATAATAAATCGTTTATTTTCTTCATCTAAAATAATTTTTATTCTTTTTTTAGAAACATATTCTATTTGTATACAGAAATCTTCCCCTTTATAGCTTATTTTCTCTCCTGTATACCAATGTTTCATTTTATCATTTTCTTTAGACATGATTTTTAAATATTGTTCATATATTTGTTCTTCTTTTTGCTGAATAAATTCCAACATTTTTTTGTTAGATAAATATTTGGATTTACTAATATTTAAAACATTTCCTCTAAAATACATCGTTATACAATTCGTATGTCTATAATTTCTAATCATAACTGGAATTTCTTTTTCTTTAATTTTTATATACGCATTTGCCATTATTATTCAATTCCTTTTCTTAACTTTCAATCTTTGTTTCTTATTTTATAATATTTTCCCTTTCTAAATACTCCAAAAATCCTGTGCATCCTTCTACAATATCCTGATAAGTAACTGTAAAGTTTCCCGTGTACCATGGATCTGCAATATCTCTTGGATTTTTTGAAAAATCTAAAAGTTTATATATTTTATTGTCTTTATCATTTCCTACAATCCTTTTGATATTTCGAATATTACTTTCTTCCATACCAATGATATAGTCGTATTTTTCATAATCCTGTTTTTCAATTCTTTTTGCTTTATGTTTGATATATGGGATTCCTTTTTTATCCAATTTATCTTTGGTTCCATAATGCATGTCATTTCCTATTTCTTCATAACTTGTAGCTGCTGAAGCAATAGAAAATTGCTTTTCTAAGCCTTTCTTTTTTACCATATCTTTGAATACATATTCTGCCATGGGAGATCTACAAATATTTCCTAAACATACAAATAATACTTTAATCATATTTTATACCTTTCCTAATTTTTTTGCTAAATCCATTTCTGCTTCTATGAATTTTTCTTTATTTTCTAATAATTCTTGCATTTTATTTAAATAGTTTTTATATTTTTCATCTGGATAATACATTTTTGCATATCCACCTTTTCCATATTTACTTGATAATTTTTTATATGAATATTCTATTACTTGTTCTAAGCTTGGATTTTCTGCTTTATGTTTGTCTGCTTGATATAATATTGATCTTGTAAGCATATTTTCTACTGATGTTTCTCTATCTGCTGAAGAAACAATTTTTCCATAAATACTTCTTGCTTCATATTCTAAGCTTGCTCTGTGGTCAACAATTGCCTCTGCAATGATTTTTCTCTCTTCTTCATTAAAGAATTTTTCCATTTCTTTATCTTGTTTAAATTTTTCACTTGATACTTCTTCATGTTGATCTGGATTTTCTCTATATCCAATATCATGAAAAGCTGCAATGGTATATACCATATCTTTATTAACATCTAAATGAAATTCATTTATAATTTCAAAACTTCTATGAATAACTGTCTCTATATGTTCTTTTCCATGACCTCCAACATTATTGGTGTCATATTGTGGTAACACATTTTTTTCAATATATTCCTCTAAATTTTTATTAATTTCTTCCATTTTTCTTATCCTTTTTATCTTATTTTAAATGTTTTATTAACACTTCATACACAGGTTTTCTTTCTGCCACTAATTTATTAGAAAGCATATCTTGTACTTCTTCTAAATTACACAATTTTACTTGTTCTACTTCACTTTTTTGAATCTTAATTTTTGATACATTTATCACTTCTGTTTTTACCAAGTAAAAATCAAATATATGATTTGCATAAAAATGTTCTTTTACTTTTCTTCCTGTTTGATAAGTCAGCATATATTGTAAGTCTTTTTCTTCTAAATCGATTCCAATTTCTTCCTTTACTTCTCTAATAGCTGCTTCTATAGAAGTTTGTCCTGCTGATACATGTCCTGCAACAGATACATCCCATTTTCCAGGATTGGTTTCTTTATCCTTCGCTCTTTGTTGCATCAATATGTGTCCTTCTTTATCAATGATTGCAATTACAACAATCCTATGCCATAAACCTTTTTCATGTACTTCTTTCCTTGTTACAACTTTTCCTGTTTTTGTTCCATCTTCATTTAAAACATCTATTAATTCTTCCATAATTTAGTCTTTTTGTTCCTTTCTTAATATTTAACCTGTCTACTTCTATATTTCATATTCTTTTAATCTATCTATATATGTTTGTATAGATTGATTGTTAATATCTTCTGGTTTTAATTTGCAATATCTCATGACTTGTTTTTCAATTTCCAATGCCAATTTTATCAATTGATTTGCTTTTTCTTCATTAGACCACACAGATAATGGTTTATCTTTATATCGTATCTTTGCATCTTCTAATCGCTCTTTTAGACCAACTACACCATCTGGTGCAACTCTCTGGTCACAATAGGCACATATCTTAATTTCATAATTATCAGATTTGGCTGTTTGTTCATTCTTTCTAGAACGTTTTCCATCCAAAATTTCTAATTCTTTATTGTTTAAACCCAGATTCTTTCCAATTAACATATTAATTTCATGGTCATTTGTTCCATATTCTTCAAAATATTTTCTTCTTAGCTTTATGAAATCTTTATCTTGGATTTCCTCTTCTGGTATTTTTACCATATTTCCCATATCATGTAATAAAGAAACTCTTGTGATTGCTTTTCTATCTATTGGCTTTCCAGTCCAGTTATCTAGAATCAAGTTTGTACATGCTGCTACTCTTAACATATGCATTTGTAAATTTTCTGGTAAATGATATTGGTTATATATTTCGATTATGTTCATACTGCCTCCTATTTTACTAAATCCAAATTACCATTTATAATAATTGGTGAAAATCCTGCTATTTCATCATATAACATACCTTCTGGAATTGGATTATACATATAGATTTTTTTACCTTTCATAAAAGCTTCATATAGCTCTAAGAAAGTTGCTCCACCAATATAGTTTTGTTGCCCATTTTTATCAAAATTTAAGGTTAATACAGCATCCATATTTGAAATGGTTGCTTCACTTCGTTGAAACATTCTTTTCTTAAATTCAGAATGTGCCTTATCTCCTAACTCCCATGCTTCTTTTTCAGCTCCTGGATTATCATATGAGTTTGGTAATTCTATACTATGTCCCATTTCTTCTAATTTTTGTTTAATTGGTTCGATTCGATTATAGAATGTCTTGCTACAAATCACTAATATTTTCATAACTATTACTCCCTTAGTTTTATTTATTCTTCTATTAGCTCAAATCTATAAGTTTGTTCTATATCTGGATATTTTTCATGATCTACTTCTGATAAAAACATATTTAATGGTCTCGCCCATATTTCATTATCTTCTTCATGAGTGTAAATTACTAAATCTTCTTTCGTTTCTGAATGTTTTGCTATACAAATAATTTTATGAGTAGTTTCTTTAAAATGTCTATAAACTTGTCCTGGTTTTACCTCTCTTTCCATAACCATTCTCCTTTCTTTATTTTTTCTATTTTTGTATTTATTCCCATATTCCTTGGTTAATAAACTTAATTAAAGCCATCATACAAGCATTTTCTGTTAAATCAATTCTAGATATTTCATCATGTGTTAATATACTAATTCCACCTTTTCCCGTATTTAATCCATGACTTTTAAAGATTCTATCCATTACTTTTCCAAGTTCAGTACTCATTATTTCATCTATATATTTTGCATCAATTGGAAATCCTTGACTGGTTCCTACACTTTGTTTTCCTTCTTTATTCTCAATAACAACTGCATTAATATCTATCCATTCATCTAATAAATCTGTAATCCCTGCTTCACTTGCTACATAATAATCTGCATCTATGTTATTTTTCTTAGCATATTCTTTCAAATTTTTTACTCTGTTTCTCGCACCAATAACAATTTCTTTATTAATAGGTTGTGCTCCTACTTCTGAATCAACTGGTATTCCTTCTATCTCAACATTATCAAAGTATCTTTCAAATGCTCTTTTTACGCCTTCTATTTTCCCTTGATTCTTTGTTCCCATTAATATTTTCATTCTGTTCACTTTCCTTTCCCGTACATCTTCTCTATCATCCTGCCACACAATTTCTCTCTTATATTTTCTGTGCCTATTTTATCACGGATAAAATGGAATGTAAATATTTAGAAACTTATTGAATTTTATAAAATTTCATAATATACTTTGATTACAAATATCTATATTTTAATAAAGGAAGGAATATAAAAATGACAAATAGTAGAGATTTTTTAGATAAAATAGTTGATGTCATAATCGATAAGCCATTAGGCAGTAGACATTCTGAAAAATATTCAAATCATATATATCCTGTGAATTATGGATATGTTCCCAATACCATAAGTGGCGATAACGAAGAATTGGACTGCTATATATTAGGTGTATTTGAACCTTTGGAAACTTTTAAAGGGAAATGTATTGCCATCATTCATAGAACAAATGATAATGATGACAAATTGATTGTTGTTCCTGAAGGTAGAAATTACTCAAATGAAGAAATTAAAGCATTAACAGAATTTCAAGAACGTTTTTTTGAAAGTGAAATTATTCGAAATGATGTTGATTTTGTATTTAATAAAAATATTCCTGAACTTTCTGTAAGTCATTTAGAAAATAGCCTTTCATTTTACAAAACCATAGGATTTAAAGTAGAATATGAAAGACCTGAAAATAAATTTGTATTTCTTTCAATGGAAGATATTCAATTTATGCTACAAGAATTATCTGATAATGAAAAATGGGAATTAGCTCCTCTTACCTATCCTTTTGGAAATGGTATCAATTTCCAACTAGAAGTATCTTCTGTTGATAAAATTTATTCAAATTTAAAAGAACATAACTATCCAATTGCCTTTGATATTGAAGAAAACTGGTATAGACAAGATAATAAATTACTTGGAAACAAAGAGTTTTTAGTACAAGATCCAGATGGATATTTACTAAGATTTTCTGAAGATTTAGGTGAAAAAGAGGTGATATAAATGCAAGAAAATGAATGGAAACGATATGAAGATATTGGAAACTGGGATTTTTCTGATATAAAATATACAACTTATCAAGAGTCCAATTGGGATTTTTATAATGAAATAAAAAAACATTCTACTATCTCCTCTTTGCTTTTAGATTTAGGTACTGGTGGTGGAGAAAAAGCACTATCTTTTCTTCCTGATGTTGGCATGATAATTGCTACTGATTTTTCTAAAGAAATGATTAAAACAGCTAATGAGAATAAAAAGCAATTTCCTGATAAAAAAATCAAATTTGTATGTATGGATAATTTAAACATGACCTTTCCAAAAAATTTATTTGATATTGTATCTGCAAGACATACAATGATTGATGCTAAACAAATATATGATGTACTAAACAATGATGGATATCTAATTATTGAAGGTGTTGATAAAAAAGATTGTTGGGAATTAAAAACTTTATTTCAAAGAGGACAAGCATTTCATGATGAAATACCAATTAGCAAAATTGATTATAAAAACATAAAAAAGGCTGGCTTTCGAGAAATAGAAATGCAAGAAATTATACAATATGAATATTATGAAACAGAAGAAGATTTGTTGGCACTACTTTTAAAAACACCAATTCTAGATGATTTTTCTGAGATAGAAAATGCTAATAACACTCATAACCCATCAATTGAAAAAGATTTATTTGATACATATGTATCTACACATACCACTTCAAAAGGTATTGAACTAAAACGTGTTTTATATGGTATTGTTGCTAAGAAATAAATTGTAGGAGCTGATTGAATGATTGAAATTAAAGAATATAATGAAACCTATGTTGAACAAATTTCAACAATTATCATTAGAAATTTATTAGAAATAAATGTGAAAGATTATGGTGTAGAAAAAGTACAAGAAATAGCAAAAGATTTTACAGTAGAAAAATTAAAAGATACTCTAAAAAATAGAAAAAAAGTATTTGTTGCTATAAAAAATAACGAGGTTGTTGGTACTGCTGGAATAGATGTTTCTTGGTACAATCCAGATGAATATTATATTTTAACTGTTTTTGTAAAACCTGAAAATCATGGTGAAGGTATTGGTCGCCTATTAATTAAAGCAATTGAAGATTATGCTATTCATTCTAATTTTAAAAAATTAATTATTCCTGCTTCTATTACTGCTCATGAGTTTTATTATAAGTTAGGATATCGATATAAAGATAATCAAAAAGTTTTAAATGAGGAAAATATGTATTTGATGGAGAAAAGTTTTCAATTAGAATATAAAGAAATCAAACAAGAAGAACTACCAGAAACTTTAGAGTTAGTACATAAAGTTTTTGATGAATTCGAAGCACCTTATTATTCTGAAGAGGGAATCGCTTCATTTTACAAATTTATTGATATAAATAATATGTCAGAACAATATTCTAATGGTTCTTTATATTTCTATGGTTGTTTTGTTAATGATATTATTGTAGGTATGATTGCTGTTAAAGATTTTGTCCACATTTCGTTATTATTTGTGGATAAACACTATCATAGACAGGGTATTGCTAGAAGTTTATTTGATCATATTATACAAATATGCAAAGAAAAAAATCCTTCTTTAAAAATGATTACTGTTAATTCTTCTCCTTATGCTGTGGATGTATATCATAAGCTTGGATTTTCTAATGTTTCTTCTGAGCAGGTAGTTGATGGAATAAAGTTTACGCCTATGGAGTTGAAAATAGAAAAGAATAACTAATATTCTTTTCTATTTTTTACATTACACATTTTCTTTTTTGCTCTTATATTTCTTATATCCCCAATATCCTCCTCCACCTAGAAGTCCTAATGTTATAATTCCTCCTAATGCACTTCCTTCTTCATTATTAGTATCAGTATTGATGGTATTTTGTATTTCTGTATTTGTTTTTCCTACTAAAGTATTTGTTGTATAACTACTTTCTAATTTTACTGGTTCCTTTACATTAATTGTTATTGTACTTGATTTTCCATTAGATGTAGTTGCTGTTATAGTTACAACTCCAGATTTTTTAGCAATTACTTCTCCTGTTGAGTCAACTGTTGCAATACTTTCATCACTTGACTGCCATGTAACATTTTTATCTGTTGCATTACTAGGCGTAATAATTGCTGTTAATTTTTCATTCTCACCTATTTCCATATTTTCTATTTTTTCTTCTATTTGTATTTCAGTTACCGCAATAGTACGTGGTATAGATGTAGTTGTTTTACTACTTGAAGAAGAACTTGAGCTAGAAGTTGAGCTAGAACCAGAACTAGATGTACTGCTTTGGCTAGACGACGAATATGGACAAACTCCATTTGGATGTAAGTGTGCAGGATTTCCTCCACAATGATAATGATAACTTCCTAGTCCACTTTTATTTTGATTATCTTTATGCCCTCCATTAGCATCTGTTCTACCAGAATGTGAATACACACTAATTTGTATAGATAATATTGATAATATAACTATTAAAACTGATACTATTTTCTTGATATATTTTTTCATAAAAACATCCCCCTAAATGATTATACTGAATAAAGAATAAAAAATTTGTCGAATTTTGTAAAAATATACAAATTTCGACAAATTTTTATTTTACTATATTATATATATAATTATCTCTATTCAATTAAATCATCTAAAACAATATTTATAAAATCATTTTTTTACTCGTTTAATAGTTGTTTGCTAACCATAAAATAACAACCATACTTATGTATAGAAATACACATATACTAACTCCAACAATTCCTGTAACTAATCCCGATTTTCCAAGTCTACTTCCTGTTTTCTTGGTACTCTTTGCTCCTAAAACGATTGCTAATATTCCTGCTGGTAAGCTAATATAATAAAACAATCCTGATAAAATTGATATAATTCCTAATACTAGTGAACTAACTCCTGCTGCTGATTTTTTTCTATTTTCTTCCATATTTACTAATCCTCCTTTATTTTCAATTGACTAATTTCTTGTAAATCATCTAAACTATTTACTTTAATATAATCTTCTGAGACAGTATACAAATTATCATCTATATATAATCCTCTTAATAATCTTGATGCATTATAGTAAGAATATTTACTCTTTGTTTTATCATGTGTAATCGTTCCTTTTAATGTAAATCCATCTGTAAGATTGATATTATATACAAAATATCCTTCAGAAACATATTCTTTCTTATAATTTGTATAAGAATTCACTATTGATTCATACTCATCTGATGAGTTTTCTATCTCAAAATCCTCTGTATAATTATTAACAGGGATTGCCAATAATTCTTTTTCTTTTGAGAATAATAATGCTTTATGATTTGTTAAAATAGCTGATGTTGTTCTCTTGTCTCCTATGATTGTATCTGAAATTTGAATTGGATTGTTAACATCTGTTACATCAAATAATGCCATTTTCATTCCTGTAATAGTAGCTGTTGTTGATCTAACTCTTCCTGATGAATCTCTGTTAACTTTTTCTTCTGTTTGCATTCCAATTCCTATCAAATGATTTTCATCATAAGGATGCAAATATGTACTATATCCTGGTATTTTTAATTCTCCTAAAACTTGTGGATTTTCTGGATTACTTAAGTCTATTACAAATAGCGGATCAATTGTTTTATATGTCACAAGATATGCTCTATCTCCTAAAAATCTAGAAGAATACATCTTTTCTCCTTCTGCCAATTTTTCGGTTTCTCCTATTTTTTCCATTTCATTATTAAATATGACTATTCTAGATCCTTCACTATTATATAAAGCAACTCTTAAGTTTCCTTCATATTCATCTATTGAAAACTGATTAATAGTTTGTCCCTTTTCTTTTGCTTTTCTATCATATTGTATACTTCCATCATCAAGTAAATTGAATTTATATATGTATGTATATCTTCCATAATCATATTCTTCATCGTCATCTTCAAATGCACCAAATATCCCCTTTAATCCAAATATTGAAGATATTTTAGGGACACCACTATATGAACCATCATATTTTTCTTCTAATAGATATATATTATTTTCTGATACATAAGCATTTTCAACATCCATTAGATATGAATTTACTTTTACCGCTTCATTTATATTATTTAAATCTAACATAGATAGTATTGTTTGGTCTGTTGTATCTATATCTTTTATTCTTTTTATGTTTTTATATCCTGGATCAATTTGTTTTCCATCTTCATAATAATATGTTACAATTTCATCATTTTCTTCTTTTAAATAACCTGATGAAATAACATATAATCTTCCATCAATACATCTAGATGTATAATATGGTTGTTCTAATTGATAATCTTTAATTTTCTTTGGTTGTTCTCTGTCAGAAATATCATATACAGTTACCACTGTCGAATTACGATTATTGTAATAATAGTAATATGATGATGAATATTTCATTTTTTCACTAATAACAATTAATTTGTTATTATATAAAATTAAATCTGATGGAATGGTATTACTATCTCCTGGTTTTATTTCAGATGCTATTTTTATTTGTGTTTCATCTTTTACATCTGTGATAACCACTTTATCTTCTGATAAAGAATATATATAGTCTCCATCTGTTTTTGTTATGTCTGCCTCATCCACATTTTCTACTTGTATATTGGTTGTTGAATATTCTTTCGTAGATTGTGTACTTGTTATAGAGTCCGCTGCTGAACTTCCTGTATAACTATCAGGAGTTATTCCTGAGCTATTTATTACTACGTCTCCCATACTACTAGTAAAACTTCTGGAACTTTCATAAAGAATACTAAATGGTAATGTCAATAATTTAGAAGGTATACTAATTTCGTCTATATCCCTATTATATATTGCTTCTAACTCTGCTTTTGATGATATTTCTACTAATTCCGCTTCTTCATTATCTGTTACCATTACTTTATATCCTAATATTGATAATATTAGAATAAAAATAAGTATAATTGCTATTACTATTTTTTTCATTTTTTATCATCCCCCTCTTTTATTTTACTAAAAAGTTTTTTATAAAGCAATCTTATTCTTAAAATTATATTTTTTATTTTATACTTCAAATTAAATACTTCAAAATTTCATGTCAGCAATTGATTTTAAAAAAATTGCAAAATTCAGAAAATCTATTGACAAATTTTGGAAGTCCGTGTATACTTTAATCATTAATTTGTAAATTCTAATTAACTCTTTTATAATCTAAAATGAATTTTTTATATTTATTTTTTAAATTATTATTTTGACATTTTGATTTCACATTTTTCTGTTTCACATTTTTTACCTCATATTTATCATCATTGCTTTTCACTTTTTTAATTTATTGTTATGTTTCTATTATCTTTACTTTTCTATAAATATTTATATTCTATATATTCCTAAAATTAAATAATTCTTACCATATAAAGATTTTATTTTCCTAATTTTCATCATATGAAAGGATGATGTCATGTTATCAATTGTAAAAAGTATTGCTTTGCATGGATTGCAAGGTTATTTAGTAAACATACAAGTAGATATCTCTGCTGGTATGCCTTCTTTCGAAATTGTGGGATTACCTGATGCCAGTATTAGAGAATCAAAAGAGAGAGTAAAAACAGCTATAAAAAATTCTACATCTGAATTTTTAAGTAGAAAAATTGTTGTAAATCTCGCCCCTGCTAATACAAAAAAGGAAGGCTCTATTTTTGATTTACCAATTGCTGTTGGTATTCTGATTGCAAATGGATTTATTTATAAAGCAGATTTAACAGATACCATTTTGATTGGCGAACTTTCTTTAGATGGTTCCATTTGTCCTATAAAAGGAATTCTTCCTATCTGTATCGAAGCTAAAAACTTAGGAATCAAAAGAATACTCTTACCTAAATCCAATGCAAAAGAAGCCTCTATGATTAGTGAACTTGAAATTATACCTGTTTCTACTCTAAATGAAGTAATTGCTTATTTAAACGGTAATCTTAATATTCCTTGCGAACCATCAACTCATTTTATTTCCAATCATAATTCCATCTATGAATTCGATTTTTCAGAAGTAAAAGGACAGGAAAATGTCAAAAGAGCTTTAGAAATCTCAGCAGCTGGCGGACATAATTGTCTTTTAATTCGGAAGTCCTGGCTCTGGAAAAACCATGCTAGCTCGTAGACTTCCTTCAATCTTACCTGACTTAACTTTTGATGAAGCATTAGAAATTACAAAAATTCATAGCATTTCTGGTTTATTATCTGAAGATACTCCCTTTATTTTCAAAAGACCTTTTAGAAGTCCTCACCATACGATTACAGAAACCTCATTAGTAGGAGGTGGTAGAATTCCAAAACCTGGTGAAATTAGTCTAGCTCATTTTGGAGTTTTATTTCTCGATGAATTACCTGAATTTAATAAATCCACATTAGAAGTCTTACGAGGACCTTTAGAAGATAAAACAGTAACCATTAGCCGTGTTGATTTTTCAACTACCTATCCTTGTAATTTCATGTTTATTGCTAGTATGAATCCATGTCCTTGTGGATATTATGGCTCAAAAGAAAAACAATGTACCTGTCGTGAAGATCAAATTCAAAAATATATTCACAAAATTAGTGGTCCACTTTTAGATAGAATTGATATTCATATAGAAGTGGAAAGTGTAAACTATCAAAAATTAGGGAATGATTCTCCTTCAGAATCGTCTGATATCATTAGAAAAAGAGTAAATATTGCTCGAAATATTCAAATAGAGCGTTATAAAGAACATCATATTTTTTCAAATTCAGAATTAACTCCTACCTTAATTTCAAAATACTGTAAGCTTTCTTCTAAAAGCAAACAAATTTTAGAAACTGCTTTCAATCAACTTGGCCTTAGTGCTAGAGCTTATAGTAGAATCTTGAAAGTGGCTAGAACAATCGCAGATTTAGATAACTCTAACAATATCCAAACACATCATTTAGCAGAAGCAATACAATACAGGAGTTTAGATAGGAAATATTGGTGTCGATGATCACATTTTTTGTTTGCATATAAGGTAAATTTAGAATATTGGGCGTATTTAGAATATTTAATATTGCTTTATTCTTAGAAATAATAATTTTACAATAAAGGAGTGATTTTATAAAAAAGATCAAAATAGATGATAAACTATATCCCAAACAATTAAAAGAAATATCCAATCCACCACAAATTTTATATTTAGAAGGAAATATAGAATTGTTAAACAAACCTATTATTGCAATCATTGGTTCACGCAAATGTACAAAAAACGGCAGACTTTTAGCACAAAAATTTTCTTACGAACTATCTCAATTGCGGTATTACCATTGTTAGTGGGTTAGCAGAACGGTATTGATACAACTGCTCATTTATATTCTTATAATCAACTTGGTAAAACAATTGCCGTTCTTGGAAATGGATTCAATCATATTTTTCCTACTGAAAATAAAGAATTATATAAAAAAATTTTAGATTTTGGTGGATTAATTATTAGCGAATATCCTCCTGATACAAAATGTCAATCTAAATATTTTTTAGAAAGAAATCGTATTGTTAGTGGATTATCTTTAGGTGTTCTAGTGATAGAAGCTGTTCATAGAAGTGGTACAAGTGTCACTGCAAAATTGGCTACTTCACAGAATAGAAAAGTTTTCGCATTACCACATGAAATCTGGAATTCTCATGGAACGGGTACCAATAGATTGATTAAACATGGTGCTATTCTAGTTGATTGTACTGAAGATATTCTTCAGGAATTTAAGTCCTTAAGGAAATTCTCTAAAAAATTGAAAGATATTCAGGAGTTAGATTTGAATTCTTTAGATGTTGATTATGAAATTTTTGAAAGTGCTAAGAAATCCTTAGGCTCTGTGAAATCTTCTAATACTAAGTCTTTTGTAAATTCCTCATTAGATCATCATCTTAATTTTCATTCTTCAAGACCTTCTACTATTCATTCTGATAATAATTTAACATCTTTAAATATTCAAAATAAAAAAGAATTAAAAAATCCTAAATTTTCCTATATTTATGACTTAATATCGTATGAACCTATATCTATTAATGAACTTTGTAAAAAAACGTCTAAACCTATTTCTCAAATTTCTAATGATTTATTTTTATTAGAGTTGGATGGGTATATAAAGAAAGTGGCAGGTGGTTATATATGTATTTTAAACAAGTAACTGGTAAATTTGGTGAAGACTTGGCTTGTGAATATTTAAAAAATTTGAATTATATTATTATTGAACGAAATTTTTCTTGCTATCAGGGTGAAATTGATATTATTGCAAAAGATACTTCTAAAAATGAGTTGGTTTTTATTGAGGTAAAAACTAGGACAAGCTTTAAATATGGTTCTCCTATTGATGCTGTTGATAAAAATAAGCAGAAACATTTATTTAAAGCTTGTCAATATTATTTGTATAAGCATAACCTTCATCGTGTGTTTGTTCGTGTGGATGTGATTGAGGTTTTTATTAGTAATTATATTCCTCGTATTCGTCATGTGAAGCAGGTGTTTTGATGAACTTCTTTATAGACTTTTTATAAACTTTAATATTATCATTTTGTGATACATACTTTATTTTCTCATAACATAAAAGCTTCAATATTAAAACTAATATTGAAACTTTTTATTTTTATATATTTTAAATAACTTTGCTAGAGTATTTTGCATATTTTTCTATTATATTTTGTATATAATTTATAAATGATTTTTCATCCTTATTTTCCGGCATATTTTTCATTAATTTAAATACTTCTTCTAAATCTTTTAAAATCTGATTTTTATATGTTTTCACAATATGTAAATCTATTTCTTGTAATATCAGCCAAGTAATATATATATCATTTTTACCAGCTTTTCTAGGTTTATCTACATATGGATTAAAAATTTTAATTAATATTTGATCATCATCATTCGATAATATTTTTAATTTATCGACAAAATCTTTTACATTATCTATAGATTTTAAAAACTCTTTTTCCTTTTTTTCTTCGCCTTCAATTCTTTCTAAAAAATTGGTAATTCTGGATTTATTAGATATTTTTATTCCTATTTCATTATGTTCATTTCTTTTATTTTTGTTTTTAGTACATACATATATTGATAAAAATTTATTAATATTTTCTATATAAAACTCCTGGTAGTCCATAAAAGCAAGAATTGTAACCATTTCAGCCTCTTCCATTTTAGTTCTATATTGTTTAAATAACGAATATTTTGATATTTCTTTTATTTTATTTATGGAATTCATAATATCAAAACAATTCCACATCTCAAAACTATTCACACTAATTGGACATGGATTTTGGTTTAATCTCAAAAACATATCAATTGGATCAAATTTATCATTTCCTTCTTTGTTTATTCTAATAAATTCTACCACATAATCATCAATTAACATTCTTTTACTACTAGGTATTCCATTTGATCCATTTTCATATACATGCCCTTCTAGATCATCAAAATCTCTTAGTCCAGTTAATTCATATTTATCTTTATATGTTTTTATCCAATTATAGTTTTCATCTGTTATTGGAACTCCTATAAATTTCAATATACTGATTAGTCTCTGTTGACCATCTAATACTGTATATCTTTCTAATCCATCTTCCCCTGTTTTAACATACATATATATAGGTGGAAGTTTAACTCCTAAGAAAATACTTTCTATAATTCTTGAAGCTTTTTTCTTACTTGTTACTTCTCCTCTTTGATACTCTGATCTTATGATTAATCTATTTTCTTTTATACGTTGGATTATTTCACTTATCTTCATAGAATCCATATATGTTGCTAATTGTTTTTCATTTCCAATTTCATTCCATGATTCATCCTTTGAAAGTTTTTCTTTTCTCTTAAAACTTGTCTTTTTTCTATTTCCTTTTGTTTCTTCTATATAATCACTAATATCTAATTTTAATACTTCATTAATATATTTTTTCATGTACTCATGTCTTGCTTCTATATTTTCTGTTGTCCAGTTTTCATTACCGTCAAAATATTTTTTACCACTATTTTCTACATAATGACATAACTCATCAATGTTAAATTGATAAAATTTATCTGAATATACTTTATATAATACTGAAAACATCCAATATAATGTTTGAAAAAATATAAAGTTATCTTTTAAATAATGATTATCTTTTTCCAATTTCTTTTTTACTAAATATATTTTATTAAATATCTTAACAAATTCTTCTATCTTTTGTTCTTTTTCTTTATTCGTTAAACCATTTATAATGAATGTGTCATAATATCTATCTATTACATTTGTTGCAAATCTAACCGATTTATCTCCAATAATTGGAATATATGGAATCGCAATCAGTTTTCTTATATTTATCAAAAATAAATTGATTGCATCTCTTTTAGTTATCTTTTCTCTCTTATTAATTGGTAAAAAAATTTCCACACATTGATTATATAATTCCTCATTCTTCTCTAATATTTCTTCCATGTTCATAGTAAGAAATTCGTACTTGTATTTTGCCCTTGCAATGTCCACTCTTGTAAGAGCTGTCATTCCATAATTATATCGCATAAATAGATCACGTTCTACTAAGTTTAAATCATTTTCTGAAATTGAGATATCTGCTGTATATATAATTACTTTAAATTTATACTCTAAAAATATTTTCCTTAAATTTTGAGGTAATTCTTCATAAGATTTACCTCTTAAAGCTTTTAGTCTTTCTTTTTGTAATCCTGATTCTTTTAATTTAAATTGATTATTGTAAAATCTTAACAAAGTTTCATATCGTTGCCTTCCATCAATAATTCTTATTTCATTTTGATTTTTTATCATGGTGATTGGTGGTACTTCTCCATTAATCAAAATCGTTTCTATCAAATTAGTACATTTTACAACATTCCAAACAAAATTTCTTTGATAATTAGGTTTATAATTTATTTTTCCTTCTTCATTTAGTTTTATTAAATCATATATCGTAATATTGTCTAGTGATCTTCCTAGTTTATTATAAACCTTTTCTACTTTGCTAGTTCTTTCCTTCATTTTACTACTCCTTATTTTATGAATTATTGAGAATTATTTTTTCTACGATTAAATTTTCTTTTGTGATTTTTAGATTAAAAATATAGACTTCAAATTTTTGATTTAATATAAATATTTTTATTCGTTTTCTTCTTTTGTTTGAAACTAGCTATATTATAGCAAATTTGAATGATTTGTCAATAAATTAATTGATTTTATATAATCTGTGATATATTCCTAATTAATAAAAAAGATTTCTAAAATTTGAAAATACTGTTTTTCCTTAGCTACACATCTTGCATAGTATTTATTTAGCAGTAAATCACAAAAATAGAAATCCTCTTATTTTTTATTCTATTAATTAACTTTTTCTTTTACTATTAGTAAAACTATCTTTATTTCAATGTAAAATATTTCTTTTTATCTTCTTGACCAGATTTTCTTTTTATTAGTTGCACATAACTCCTTTGTAATACGTCGACATTATAAATAAGATAATGTGCTGGATCCGCATCTAATTTATAATCATTTCTTATATTTTCTATCTCAATTATTATTTTATCTAATTCTTTATGATAATGTTCACAATGATTTATAACTTCATTGATAAGATTTTCATTAATTTTCATATACTTTCCTATATTGTCAGTAGCTATTTTTATTATTAAAGAATTTTCTTTTTGTTCTATTTTTACGCTACTACCAAATTCTTTAATTAATTGTTCTTTTAACTGTTTTTCAGTTTTATACCCAAACAGATCATTTACATATTTTATTTCCATCTGATAATTCACTTCTTCCTCATACAAATTAATCTTATCCATAGCATAAATAACATATTTTTCAAAATTTTCCCTTATATTAAATGCTTTATTTAATTCTTCAAGAATTGCTCTATTCTTGTTTTCTATTTTATAATTATTTTCCAACACTCGATTAAAATATTTATTTTCCATAATAGTTTGTATACAAATTATCTTAGTATCCTCAATAATTTCTTCTTTTAAATTTTCAAAATTCATATTTAACAAATTGTGTAATAATTTTGTTTTCACATCTATAATATATTCATTTTCAAATAAACCTTCAACTTTTTCTCTTAATGTATATTTATCAAATATTTCATTAAGAACTAATATACTTCCTAAATAATGCTCTGCTCCAACTAACTCAATATATTTAGGATTTAACATTTCACTTATTCTGGCTTTAACAAACCTTCTAAATTTCACTTCGTTTGTTGTAGGTTTTCTAGGAACTCTTTTTAATTGATAAGATTCATCGTTAATATTTTTATTATATAATTTTTCTTTAAACTCTTTAAAGTATCTTTCTATATATTTATTTTTTATTTCTTTTACAAATTGTTTTTTGCGATATTGTTCTATACTTCCATTTGATGGAATAATATAGTTTACAATTCCATTATCATCTGCATCTTCTTCAGTAACTTCTTTGCTTGTTTGTTCAATCATATTACTTAGCTCTATCTCTCTTTGAATATCTTCATAACTCAATGAAGCGGCTCTTAAGATAGCAATTCTATCCTCAATATACTTATCATTTTCAGAATCGAATCTAAAATTGTATAAAGAATCTTTTGGTTCCTTATTTCTATTTAATTCTAACATTTCTTTATTAATAAACCAACAAGAAAGTTCCTCTATATTATTTCCAAATAATATTTGAATTTTTATAACCTCATCAATGTATATCTCTCTTAATGGAATAGATATTTCCAACATATTATTTTGATAAACATATTTTAATTCTTTATTATTATATATTATTTTTAATTTTTGCTTTTCTTCTATATATCCAAAATATAATTTTAATTCTACATCTAATATTCCGTATTTAAAATAAAAATTATTTTTATTTTCTAAATTGTATTTAATTAAATCACATGTCAATTCATTTTTTTCACTTATTTTAAAGTTATCAAAAAAATAATCAAATTCTTCTTTTTTCCCTTTTTCTAATATATCACATTCTATATTTCCATTATCTCTAAATGTCTTAATTAACGCACTTTCTGTGCAATTTGCACTACCATATATTATATATGATTCATTTTCTGTTATAAATCTATATACTTTACCATGATAAAAAGAAGTTGATTCTCTATCATTAAATCCTTCAAACACTTTTATTTCTTTTATATAACTTTTTAATTTTGATCTTTCTTTATTAAATTTACATTTTTTATTCTGTAAATATAATGTTACTGGAACATCTTCATATTCCTCATAAATTGAATCAAGTGCACTTAAATTATTATCATAATATGGAACAGCTATCTCTATTCTTTGGGGCTTCTTAATTATTTCTTTAAGCTGGCTTAAAATACTTTCATTAAGATTATTTAATAAATATATTTCATTATTTTGTATACTCTTATTAAAATATACTAATCTTCTTATCTCATCAAATAATGATTCATCTTGTTTATAAGATAATTCATTTAGTTCTAAAAAAAATGATATAGCATTATTTATTACTTTTAATCCATCTAAATTATTTGCATTATATTCAAATATATTAAATATTTCATTATTTATATAATATCCATTTACTGTTAAATTTGCACTTGTTATGAATAATTTAGCTTTATTTTGTCCCAGTAATAAAATTAATTTTGGATGAAATGCACCTTTTATTTCTATTGGATTAATCATATATTTCTTCCCAATAGAAGTATGTGTTACCTCTGTAATAGATTTATTCAATTCTTTTGAGTCACTAAATACTGACACTTTTTTTATGTTATTATTATATAGTATATTTAATATGGATCTTTCGAAAAAATTTATATCAAAATTAAATGTAGTCATTAAAGCTATATCATAGTCCTTACATTTTTCCAATTGTTCAAATATTTTAAAATCTTCCATTTACTCACTCCACATATCTAAATCCTTCATTACTTGATTTAATTGAATTAATCTTATTCCTTGATACTCTGGTTCTGGAATAGCTTTTCTAATATAAATATTATCTATACATTCAAAATAATATCCATCTCTTCCTGACATCATCTTATCAAATGCTATTATTTTGTGTTGGTCTATAATCCATTTTTTCATTATATATCCAATAAATTCATATACAGGTTTTTCTTTATATTTTTCCACTAAATTTATTAGTCCTTTTATTGATATTTCTCCCCCAAGCTCTAGATAATTTTGGTTTAGTTCGCTTCTATCTTTAAATCTATTATAAATAGATAAAAGCACTTTAATAGCATTTTCTATATTAAAATCAATATCCTTTGATGCTCTATATCCTTTCTTTATCATTTCTTCTCTCTCTTCAAAAGAAAACTTACATTTTTCAATATAATTGTCTAAATTTCTATTTATATCAATACTCCACTTAGAACTGTTTAAACTATTTTCAATCCATTTTTCTAGACTTTCAGGAGTATTCAAAATACTCAACATGTACTTCCAAATTAATTCTATTGATATAGAAAAATATTGTCTCCCAACAACTATCTCCCAATCTCTCATTATTTCTTTTAATTCTCCATTATAAATATATTTAAATTCACCTCGAGGAGAAAAATATTCATATAAGATTTTCCTCATACCTTTTAAATCAGTATATTTATAATCAAATTTTTCATGTAATAATTTAATATACTTAGCAGATTGTATTAATTTTGTATTGTCTAAATTAATATTTTTCTTTGGCTCAAATAATGCTTTTCTTAATAATTCCTTACATTTATCAAAACCATTCAAATTAAGGCTAAGAACTTTTCCTAACTCCTCTAAAACATCTTTTGGAACTTTTATATTAGTTAGCCTGTATCTTTTATAATATTCAGTATTTTTTATTATTTCTTCAAAAGCAATTGCCATAGGTTTTCCTATTGTTTCTGTTATTCTAGGAAAATTATACCTTCTCCCATCACTATTTCTGTCAGTTATAAATCCCATTGATAAACAACCAGCATTAAAATATTGCATTCCCCCAAATCTTGCCGCAAAGTATTGTTCATTATATTCATAAAAACCATCTAAATTATTTTTTATATCAGCTGATACTTTATCTTTTCCTACTAGATTCATTCGATCTGAATTATCATTTAATAAGTTTGAAAGTATAAAATAATAGTCATTCTTTTTTAAGAATGGTTTGTCAAAGGTTTTTAAATTCCAGTTTTCTTTACTAATACCAGAATTAATAAAATAATCATAATAATTCCATACCATAAAAATCCAATAGAAGGCTCTTGGGGTAACTGTATTTACAATTGGACATAGGTCTCTCTGTATTGAATTGGAAACGCCATCTATTCCCAGACTATTTCTGGATGTAAAGTTTTTTGTAATATTATTTAATTTTGGTCCTTTACTCATATCTATTTTTATCCTTTCAAATATTAAAAAAATTATATCATTTTTCGACTTTTCCTTCAATATTTGTTTTTTTACTTTTAAATAATATATTTTAGGCAGTCTATGAATATGTTCTTATGCCTTCGGGTTATGAGCGAGACCTGACCACTTTTTGTAGTTTTGTGAAAATTAGAGTTTTTGTTGGTATTTCAGTATTTACAAGAGTTTTTATTTATAGAACATTTGTGCATTTTTATGGCGTTTTTTGAGAAGATTTTACCCATTTTTTACCCAATTCGTATAGTACGTTTGTTCTCGTATTTTAAGCTCTTGTAAAAGATAATTTTATTAATAAAAATTTTAATTTTAGGAGGATTTAGATTATGAATAATTTTAGAGAAGTTAATGATGATATTTTAAAAGATTGGTTAGATTTTAGAGAAGAAACAGATCTTGCTTTTGTTAATGACGAAGATAGAAAACATACTGTTAAATTTGATGAGATTTCTGAAAAGATTTTAAATAGTATTCCTAAACAGAACAGAAAATTTGTAGAAAAACAACTTGAATTACTTAATTCTAGCTTTTTAGATTATATTGTTTATTGGAATGAAAAGTATTATAGAAATGGTTTTTGTGATGGTGTTGAATTGATTATTGGCTGTATTGATAAATAGTTAAAATTAATCCAAAGTTTTTTCAAAATTTTGAAAAAACTTTGGATTTTTAGGTACTTTTTTCAAATTGGTGAAAGAATTTAATTAAATGTATTCTTGTCAAACACATAGAATAAATAATAAATACTTTATATATTACTTATATTTTATGAACTTTTTTCATACATTTATTTTAAAAAATATTCTATTAATCTAACATATTGATCTTGTGCATTTAAACAAGTATCTATTAAATAACCTTTTTCGCTTTTATATTCTTTTAATCCTCTATAATAAAATAATTTATCTTTATCTAATATAATAAATGGAATAATATTATTTTTTAAGCATTCCTTAAACATTATAATTCTACCTACTCTACCATTTCCATCTTGAAATGGATGAATACATTCAAATCTATAATGAAATTCTATTATAGCTTCTATTTTTATATTTTCTAATGAATTATACCATTGCATCAGTTTTATCATATCTTTTTGTACATTTTTAGGTAATGTGGTTTTCATATTTCCTGCTTCATTTGCTAACTTCTTATAGTCCCCAACATTAAACCAATCTTTTCTACTATCTGACGTTCCCTCTTTCAATATTTTATGAAATTCTTTAATCATTTCTTCTGTTAGCTCTCCATCTGTTACATCTAACATATAATCAACTAATTTAAAATGATTAGCAGTTTCAATAATATCATCTAAATTTGTAATTGATTCTTTTTCTGTTAATAAAGTATTTGTTTCATAAATGTATCTTGTTTGATCTTCTGTTAGTTTGCTTCCTTCAATATGATTTGTATTATAGGCAAAAATTATCTGTGTATTATGATATAAATTTCCTTTTAGTTTCATTTCTTTTTGCTCTCTTAAAACTTCTAATACATTTATTTTAGAAACATCAAATTCATCTTCTTTCAATAATTCATCAACTGAAACTTCAAATAATTCAGCTAATTTTTTTAATGATTCAATATTCGGTTCTAAAGTTCCAGCCTCGTATTTAGATATTGTAGCTGGCTTTACTCCTAATACTTCCGCCACTTCTACTTGAGTCATTTTCTTTTCTTCTCTATATTTTTTTATTTTTTCTCCTAACATAATAAATTTCTCCTTTTCTCTATAATATATTATATCATATTATTTCCAAAAAAGAAAGTTTTATAAATGATATTTTTTGTTGTTTCCATAATAGAATTGAATGTTTTACCTTATTTTATATATTATAACTGCATCAATTACTTTACACGCAAATTATCATAACAATAAAATATTTAAATGTTGGGATATTTTTAATTATATCTATGCGATTAAGTTATCTTCCTCCAAGTTAATTTTACTTAAAAATTTATACAAATCTATAATATACAAGCATAGAAATTCTGCTTCATTTTGTTTCATTATATCATTTGTATGTGCAAAAGACCTATTGTTTCTAGCATAATCAAAACTTTTCATTATTTTTTTGGAAGATGATAATATGTCTTTAGTAACTCCTTCTTCTATAATCTCATTATCATGAATATATTTCATCAATTCACCATATAAAGCATCTAATGATTTATCTTGTATACTTATTCCTTTGTTTTCACATATTATTTCTATATATCCTTTAAAAAATGTATGTACTCTATCTATTGCTAGTTCAAATTGTTTCTTTGCTACCTTTTCATTTATATCGTTTATTAATAATTCTACTCTTTTTTCACTCTTAAATATATTTTTGTCAAATTTCAAATTTTTTTCAAGTCTTTTCAATCTTTTTATATATCTTTCTAATTCTTCTATATTACTCTTACAAAGATACTTTCTCTTTTTACCATATTCGCTAATTCCTTGTAGTAACATTATTACATAGGTGTTTTCTTCTACTTTTAAGAACATTTTTAAACGTTTCATTTTTGAGCCACCATCTTCTGCAATATATTTGTCATCATATATATCTAATCCAGTATATGATTCTACAAAGTCTTTAAATGAAGCATTAGTAAAATCCCATACTAATCCTTTATCCTTTGTTTTCTTTTCTATCATCTTTTGAATTATAAGTATATCTGCTGCTTTTAAATTTGACATTTTCTTCCTCCATTCTAGTGAATTATATCATATTTTCGTAAGAAATACTATATTAATGCAGATAATCATTATTATGAGAAGTTTGATGATGGTACTGTAAATGATATCACAGAAGAAATTCCTTTTGATATTCCT
>CALXLP010000024.1 GCA_944389225.1 uncultured Clostridia bacterium
ATAGCCTTCATATGAAACATATCTGACATTTCATTATGTGCTTTTGTAATATATCCTTCTACTGCATGTGTTAATGCATCCATTCCTGTTGCTGCTGCTAAGCTTTTTGGCATTGATGCCATTAATTCTGAATCAATAATTGCTAAGATTGGAATATCATTAGGATCTACACATACCATTTTTACTTCTGCATCTTCATCTGTAATAACATAATTAATAGTTACTTCTGCTGCTGTTCCTGCTGTTGTAGGTAGAGCAATAACAGGCATTCCTCTATTTACTGTATCAGATGCTCCGTTTAAAGATTTGATATCTGCTCTATCTGGGTTTGTCATAACAATTGAAATTCCTTTTGCTGTATCAATACTTGAACCACCACCTACAGCAACAATTAAATCTGCTCCTGATTTTTTACAAGCTTCAACACCATCTGTTACATTTTTAATTGTTGGATTTGGTTTTATTTCATCATATAACTCATAAGGCACATTTGCTTTCTTTAATACTTCCTCAACTTTAGCTGTTACTCCAGCTTCTACTAAAGATTTATCACTTACTAAAAATACTTTTTTAAATCCTCTTTTTTGAATTTCTCCTGCAAGTTCTTCTCTTGCTCCTTTTCCAAAATATGATGTTTCATTTAAAACAAATTTTACTGACATTTCTAATTCCTCCTTAAATAATATTTTTATTTAATAAAATATATATTTTATTAATTTTTAACCTTCTTGAAAATCTGATGGTATTTCAAATGCACTATCATTAACAACATAAGATACATCTACACGAATGAGTTCAGATTTATCTCCCATAATTGTTCTAATATATTTTAAATCATCACCATCAAAGTAAAATCTAGTATTTGTATCTTCTTCTGAAACATTTTCATCTGTATTCATTAAAAAGTCTGAAACCCCTTTATATTCTTCATAGCGATAATTTTTACCATCTATTTTTTCTTTTCCTTTTTCAGGTTCTTGACTCTGAATAATTTCATTTAGTTGACTTGGTAATTCTCCTAGTCCAGTGACATTATTTTGATAAGTATAATATCTTTTTGTATTATACATTAATAAATAGGTATTTCCATCTTTAATAATATTGGCTGTGTGGTTTCCATCATTATATGTATCAATATTTGCCACTTTACCTTTTCTTGATACTGTATATTTATTATTATCATCTAATTGGATTGTTATACTATATGTTTCATCTTGTATCATTTTTTCATACATATTTGACAATCTGTTTTCACTTACATTTTCCTCTTCATTTTTTGTCACAACATATACAATAAGACCTACTATGATGATTGCTACAATCACGCAAACTGAAATAATAAATATTTTTTGTTTCTTATCCATTTTTTTTCCTCCATTCTTTTGTTAAATATATTGTTGTTTGTTGGTAATTTTAAAAAGTCAAAACTCCCTTTGTATTTATTATAACCAAATTATACCAATAATATTTTATTAGCTCAATAAAAAGAATTAAAATGTAATATAAATGTAATAAAAAAAAGACCTCAAATAATAAACCATATAAAGATTTATTATTTAAGGTCTGTCCCTTTTGGACGAAAATTGTCCAATTTGACACGTCCCTATCGTTAATCTCCTAAACAAATTCCAATATCTCTTGCTGTTTTTACTAAATCATCATCCATTGTTACATATCTTACATTACTTTCTGCTGTACCACCTTGAACTGCTCCAATTTCTTTGTTTTCTCCTACAACAATTTCTAATGGTACACAGTCTAATTTTCCATTTTTGATAACTGTTAGAACACCAAATTTTCCTTCCATAGCTAATTCCATTGCTTTTGCACCATATTTTGTAGATAATACTCTATCATATGCTGTTGGTGTTCCTCCTCTTTGCATATATCCTAAAATCGTACATCTTGATTCTAATCCTGTTAACTCTTGAAGTTCTTTGGCAACTCTGTTTCCTTCGCCACCAAATTTAACACTAATTCCTGCTTTATTATCAATTCCTTCTGCTGAATGTGTTGTTTGTTCTGCATCTTTTGGATGTGCACCTTCTGAAACAACTACAACACTAAATCTCTTTCCTTGTTCTTTTCTTTTATTAATTGCTTCTGCTGCTTTATGAATGTCATATGGTATTTCTGGAATTAGTGCAACATCTGCACCTCCTGAGATAGCTGATTCCAAAGCAATCCAACCTGCAAATCTTCCCATAACTTCTAATACCATAATTCTGTCATGTGTTTCTGCAGTTGTATGTAATCTATCTAATGCTTCAGTTGCTACATGAACAGCTGTATTATATCCAAATGTAATATCTGTACATGCCACGTCATTATCAATTGTTTTTGGTACACCAATGGTATTAATTCCTTTTAAGAATAAATCTCTTGCTGATTTTTGTGTACTATCTCCTCCTAATGTGAATACACAATCAAATCCTGCTTCTTTTACATTTTTTACACATTGATCTGATAAATCTTCATATGTCACTGTTCCATCTTCATGTTCTACTTTATAATGGAAAACAATGGCATTTGTTGAAGAACCAATAATTGAACCACCTTTTGGTAAGATTCCTGAAGCAATCTCATTCCCATCTAATCTAACATAATTATTTTTTACAAGGCCTCTGTATCCATCGATATAACCGTAACATTCTATCCCATTTGTTTCACATGTTTTTTTAATTGCTCTGATTACTGCATTAAATCCTGATACATCTCCACCATTTGCTAGTATTGCTACTTTCTTTAACATAAAAATCCTCCCTTTCTCTCATTTATGTCCATATATTATTATATCAATAATATTTGAAATTACAAGTTTTTGGGAGGATTTTTTTATTTTATTATAAATTTTATAAGATTGCATCTTAATTATCTATATATTCTTATTGCGTCTAAATAAAATATCATTTCTCCTGTTGATTTTTGTCTAGTCTGTAATTCTATTGATTTAGTATTACTTTTGATTTCTGTGCTTAATGTTGATTGATACTCTGACTTATTATTTATATCTTCTTCTGTAGCTGAAAAATCCATACGAAATAAGTTTGTAATTACCATACTCTCATCATACTGACGTACCCAAATCATAGTTGTTTCTTGATTGCTTCTAGATATAACATCAATTTTACTTCCAAGACAATTACTTATTAATGCTGTGGGTTTGTTACTATTATCTGTTACCTGTACATATTTTGCTTTACCATTACTATAATTTTCATTTGTATCCTCTTGCCAATCTCCTGTATATTGGAATCCTTCAAAATCTTCTTCATATGTTACAACATCACCTTGAATAATCTTTATTTCTTTATAGCGTTCTTCTCCATCTATATTAACTTTACAATAAAATGTTTCATCTCCTTGCATGAAATTGGTTAATGTATATTTAAATGTAGCATCATTAATATCTCCTATTATTTCTAGGTTTCCACTTTTTCCTGTTACACTTCCACTTGTTACATATTCTCCTTCTTTATTAGCAGATATTCCTACTATTGTATAACTTGTAAATCCTGGCCTCTCTATTGCGATGTCTCCTTCTGTGATAATTTTGTTAAAATTTACTTCATCTAAACTGCTTGTTATGGTATAACTTGCTTCTGTTAATCCATCTGCAAATGAGATATCTTTACTTCCAATCACAACATGCCCTGTTTCTTCTATTTGGGTTCTTTCTTCTGCTGTAATTAAATCTTCCCCTTCTAAATCATTTAATAATTCTTCTAATGTTTGTGTTGTATTTTCTCCTGTATAATTATCTGTTTGTTTTTCTGTTTTCCACAAATTTTTTCTTTCTTCTACTGTTGCTGCTCTTGTTTCTACATCTGCGTCACTTGCTCTTGTTAGGATTCCATTTTCTCCCGTTAAGGTTGCAATACTTACTCCCGCTAAAATTAATAAGACAATAATCGTAATCACTAGTGCTATTAGTGTAATTCCCTTGTTTTCTTTTGTTTTCATTTTTTCCTCCCTTATTCATTTCTTAAAGTGAGTTACTCTAAGAATATATAATGTTATAAAAATAACTGGAATAAGTGGATTTTTACTATTTAACATTTTAAAAATCTAATTCAATTTTTATAACTTTTAATAAAAAAATTATTTCTTTTCTATTGACTTTCCTACTTTCTATTGATATTATTCTTATGAAAAAACTTTCTTAGAGTAACTCACTCTAAGAAAGTCTTTTCTTTTTATCTTATATATTAATTAATTTTCTTATTTATTTAAATATTCCTCATAACTTATGCCCCAATGGATATTCTCTCCATCATTATATAACTTTGTACTATAATCACTATCACCATACGAATTCCACATATTGTCCCAACCTTCCGGTTTTGATGATGCACCACAATAAATTTGTAATTCACTTGAGCATCTACAAAATATAGCTTGGTCCCAGTATGGTGATTCTATTGTGACTAATGAACTAGGCAAATATATTTTTTTTAAACTTGTACAACTATTAAATGCAGACCATCCAATTCTTTCTGTTTTAACTAAGTTTATTTCTTTTAACCCTGTACAACGTGTAAATGCTCCTGCATTTATTATTTTTACATTTGAAATGTCTATATCAACTAAATTATTACATCCAGCAAAGGCGCATTCACCTACAGTATCTACATAATTTAAATTAATATTTGTTAAATTGTAATCTTTAAATTCACTTGAATCCCATGCTGTAAGATTAGCAAATGCCATATTTCCTATATTTTTTACAGTAGATGCTAATTCTACATTTTCAACCGTATTACAATTTCCAAATCCCCAATTAGATATATTAATAACACCTTCTTCTATTTTTATATTTCTAAAATTTACTATCTGTTCGCCTGTACTAGTATCAAGCCATGGCATTATTGAATATGGATTTGAAACCTCTCCTGTGAAACTTGCATTTGAAAAATTTCCCATTCTTCCTTCACTATTTTCACCATTTTTAGTAATAATTAAAGTATCTCCTTCTAATCTTGCTACTACACTATTATCCAATACACCTTCTACTCCTGAATCTCCAATTGCAAATAAATTTTCATCTGCATCTATTTCTTCTTGTGTGTAGTTAGTTATAACTTCTTTCTTTTCTTCTATGCTTCCATCCTCGTTTATCGTATAGCTTTTTCCGCTATCTGTAAATTTTACAATAAATGGGCCTTCTCCTGTTAAATCATAATCACTTTTTTCAAATAGTTTATTTAATTCTTTTTCCAAATTGCTTTTTTCAATATTTTCTCCTAAGCCATCTATCTTAGCTGCTGAAACTGCTAAATCTAATTGTTCTTTTTCTCCTGATATTGCATTTTGTTCTTTTGCATCAGTTGCTTTAGTTAATATGCCATTTTCTCCAGTTAACGTAGCTATCGTGACTCCTGCTAAAATTAATAAGACAATAATTGTAATAACTAGTGCTATTAAAGTAATTCCCTTGTTTTCTTTTGTTTTCATTTTCTCCTCCTCTATACATTCTTAAATTAAGATACTCTAAGAAATTATAATATTATATAGAAATTGAAATAAAAGCATTTTTTCTACTTGTTGATTTATAAATTTGGATTTGTTCTTTCTTAGTTTATTTTTGGAAGAAATATGATTTTTTATTGACATTATATATATTTATTGATATTATTTTTATGAAAAAAATTTCTTAGAGTATCTTACTCTAAGAAATTTTTTCATTTTTTATATAATATACATAAAATAATCTAAACAATCGCAAAAGTTAATTCACCTTTTACTGCTACTTTACCATCAACAGTTGCTAATGCTTCTCCAATTCCAATAGGTCCTTTTCTTTTTATGATTTTCACTTCTAATTTTAATCTATCACCAGGAACTACTTGTCTTTTAAATCTTAATTTATCAATTCCTCCAAAAAGTGCATTTCTCCCTTTATTCTCTTCCATAGAAAGAATGGCCACTGCACCAGTTTGTGCTAATGATTCTACAATTAAAACACCTGGCATAATTGGATTTCCAGGAAAATGTCCTTTGAAATAGTATTCATCTTCACTAACATTTTTATATGCTACTGCACTTTCTCCTGGTATATATTCTTCCACTTCATCTATCATTAAAAATGGTTCTCTTTGTGGTATAATTTCTTTAATTTGTTCTTTATTTAACATTTTATTACCTTTTCCCTCCATTATGATTTATTTTATACATTTTTATTTCTATAAAATTAAACTGTCCAAATCAAAATGTCACATTAGACATTATTTGATTTTAAATAATGGTGTACCATATTCTACAACATCTTCATTTTTTACACAAATTTCTACAATTTCACCATCAAATTCTGATTCAATTTCATTCATCAATTTCATGGCTTCTACAATACATACGACTTGTCCTTTTGTGATTTTATCCCCTACTTTTACATATGGATCTTTGTCTGGTGATGAACTTGCATAAAAAGTCCCTACCATTGGTGATTTAATTACTTTATAATTTTCTTCTTTTTTATCTTCTACAGCCACCATTCCTTTTTCCTCTTGTGGTTTTACAGCAGGAACAGATATAGGTGCACTTGCTTCTATGACATGTGGTTCTACAATCACTTCTCTTTTTTCACTTTTTTTCATACTAATTTTTACACCATCTGGAAATTCAATTTCTAATTCCTCTAATTTAGAATTTCCCATATCGTCCATTAATTTTTTTATTTCCTTATAATCCATATTTCTACCTCCTAAACCAATATTTGTATCTATTGATATTTTAACATTTTATTTTTTCTTTTTCAATAATAGAATAAATATCAGTATACTTTTTCTTTTATCTACTGATATTTATTCGTTTATAAATTTCTATCCTTCATATTTTTTTAATAAGATACTACTGTTATGTCCACCAAATCCTAAGGAATTAGAAATTGCATATTTTACTTCTACTTTTCTTCCTTCATTTGGAACGACATCTAAATCACATTCTTCATCTGGAACTTTGTAATTAATGGTTGCTGGAACAAATCCTTCTTCAATTGCTTTTGCACAGACAATGGCTTCTACTCCTCCTGCTGCTCCTAATAAATGTCCTGTATGTCCTTTTGTTGAGCTTACCATTACTTTTTTAGCTGCATCCTCTCCTAATGCTGTTTTGATTGCTTGTGTCTCATATGAATCATTTAAATGTGTTGATGTACCATGTGCATTAATATATGTAATTTCTTCTGGATTTACATGTGCTTCTTCCATAGCAATTTTCATGGCTCTTGCGCCACCTTCCCCTCCTGGAGCAGGTGAAGTAATATGATATGCATCAGATGTTGCACCATATCCAACCATCTCTGCATAAATTTTAGCACCTCTTTTTTTCGCATGTTCTAATTCTTCTAAGACAATAACACCAGCACCTTCTCCCATAACAAATCCACTTCTTTCTTTGTCAAACGGAATACTTGCTCTTGTTTTATCTTCTGATTTTGATAATGCTTTAATATTGGTAAACCCTGCTATACCAAGTGGTGTAATACCTGCTTCTGTTCCTCCTGCTAATACAACATCTTGATATCCATGTTTAATCATTCTAAAGCTTTCACCAATACTATGTGTACCTGAAGCACAAGCTGTTACCATAGAAATAGATTCTCCTTTTGCTCCAATATCAATTGCTACATTTCCTGTTGCCATATTTGGGATTCCCATTGGAATATACATTGGAGAAACTCTATCTGGTCCTTTTGTCATATATTTTTCATGTTCTTCTTCTGTTGTTCCAATTCCACCAATTCCAGAACCAATAATAATTCCTACTCTTTCCATATTTTCTGTTTCTTTATCTAATCCACTATCATTCCAAGCTTCTCTAGCTGCTACCATTGCATATTGAGAAAATCTATCTAATCTTTTTGCTTCTCTTCTATCAAAATGGTCTTCGGCATTAAAGTCTTTTAATTCTGCTGCTAATTTAACTTTAAAATTTGTAATATCAAATCTTGTAATTTCATCAATTCCACATTTTCCTTCTTTGATTCCTTCCCAAAAATCATTTGTATTATTTCCTATTGGAGTAACAGCTCCTAATCCTGTAATAACAACTCTTCTTTCCATTTTCCTCTTCCTTTCATTTTTTATATTACATCTTATTTCAAGTACAATATATTTTTTATAAAGTATATTGAATGTGATTGGAGATATTTTAGAATTTGTTAACAATTTATTGAGGGATGTTCACGGCACTCACATTGTGAGGGTCTGAGTGAAAGAGGCTCAATAAATTGTGTTACAAATTTTTAAATATCGTATTGAACCGAAATATACTTTATAAAAAATATATTGTACTTGAAAGATCATTATTTACATAACCATTCCGCCATCTACATTAATCACTTGACCTGTTATGTAAGCACTTTCATCTGAACCTAAGAAATAAATTAAATTTGCTACTTCTTTTGCTGTTCCCATTCTCTTTAATGGTATTTGATTATGGATGTTTTCTTTTACTTCATCTGATAGAACAGCTGTCATATCTGTTTCTATAAATCCAGGTGCTACTGCATTTGCTCTAATATTTCTTGAAGCTAATTCTTTTGCTACACTTTTGGTAAATCCGATAATTCCAGCTTTTGATGCTGCATAATTACATTGTCCTGCATTTCCTGCAACACCTACAACTGATGATAAATTAATAATACTTCCTTTTCTTTTTTTCATCATATATTTTGTAACTGCTTTTGTGACAACATATGTTCCTTTTAAGTTTACTTCTATAACTCTATCAAATTCTTCTTCACTCATTCTCATTAATAAATTGTCTTTTGTGATACCTGCATTGTTAACCAATACATCTATACTTCCAAATTCTTCGATTGCTTTTTTTACTAACTCTTCGATTGCTTCTTTATCTGTTACATCTGCTTGCATGATAAGTGTTTTTACACCTTTGCTTTCAAATTCAGCTTTTAATTCTTCAACATTTGTTTTACTTGAAACATAGTTAATAACAACATTATATCCATTATCTGCAAATTTTAAGGCAACTTCTTTTCCAATTCCTCTTGAAGCTCCTGTTACAAATACAGTTTTATTTTCTTCCATCATTTTTCTTCCTTTCTTTCTCTTTTTTATGTCAGGGGACACCCTCTATATTATACTTGCTCTTCTAAATATTTTTCTAAACTATCCACATTATTTATATTAAATGTTTTTGCTTCTTTATTATCTTTCTTTACAAATCCTGTTAAAGTTCTTCCTGGTCCAATTTCTAAATATTCTTCTACTTGTTCTTGTTTCATTAATTTGATTGCTTTATCAAATCTTACTGGACTGATAATATGGTTTGCTAAAATTTCTTTTATATTATCATTTTCAGCATAATATGTACCATCAATATTTTTGATAACTTTAACCTTTGTATCAAGATGAAAATCAATATTTACCAATTCTTTTTCATATGCTTCTTTTGCTTTTTCTAATTTTATTGTATGGAATGGTCCACTTGTATTTAATTTTATTGCTCTTTTGGCACCTTGGGCTTTTAATGTTTCCATTGCCTCATCAATAGCATCTTCTTGTCCTGATATAACAGTTTGTACACTACAATTATAGTTTGCAACAACAATAAATTTATTTTCTTTAGCAATTTCTTTGCAAACTTCTTCTATTTTTCCTGAATCTAATCCAATAATAGCTGCCATAGAAAATTTCTCATCAGGTAAAAGATTTCCCATGTAATATCCTCTTTTTTGAATCAATTTGATTCCATCTTCAAAACTGATGATTCCTGCATAAATTAAAGCTCCATATTCTCCTAAACTTAATCCTGTTGCAATATCTGCTTCTATTCCTTTTGTCTTTAGAACTTCTAATATTGCTAAACTAGTTGTTAATATCGCAATTTGTGTGTTTTCTGTTTTATTTAATTCTTCTTCTGGACCTTCAAAGCAAAGTTTTTTTACATCAATTCCAGATATCCTTGAAGCCTCATCATAGATTTTTTTTGCTTCATCATACTTTTCATAAATATCTTTTCCCATTCCTACAACTTGTGCACCTTGTCCAGGGAATAAAAATGCTCTTTTCATTCTTTCTTCATCCTTTCTTTTTAATTATTTATTATATAGAAATTTTTAGTTTTATCTTGACTTCAAATAAAATTTTTTCTACACAATATAGTTGATCTTTTATCAATTATTTATCAAACCAAGATATTTTCTATAAAATTTTATGAAATTACGAATGTAAATGGAAGAATATTAGAAATTCTTAAATTATCAAGTAGGAGAATCTCAAATTCACTTTGAGAGGTGCCTGCTTGGTAATTTTAGAATTTATATATTCTGTAATGCAACTGAGTAATAAATAAAATTTTATAGATAATATCTTGGAATAAAATCTTACTCAAAAAATTTGCATATGTTTTTATATTTCCATCAAAATACTACCAGTATTTAATCCTCCACCATATCCTAATAAAATGATTTTATCGCCTGTTCTCAAAAGTTCAGTTTCTTGCATGTCATGTAAAGCAATTGGAATACTAGCACAAAATGTATTTCCTCTTTCTTGTATATTGGTATACATCTTTTCCATTCCTATATGTAATCTTGATGCAATTGCTTTTATAATTTTTAGATTTGATTGATGTGCTACAATATATTTCACATCTTGTAATGTTATATTGGCTTTTTCTAATAATTCATTTACATTTTCAACTGTTCTTCTTACTGCATATTTATATACTTCTTTTCCATTCATATATACATTTTTTCCATATTGATATGCTAAAATATTATTTTTGTCTTCTTCTGCTTTAATATTGGACACATATATTTTCTGAGAAGTACTTTCTTCTTTTTCTACTAGTGTTGCCCCAGCACCATCAGATAGCACGACTGCTGTTCCTATATCTTTTTTATCAATAATTCCAGATAATTTATCTGCCCCTATAATTAAGGCTTTTCTTATATTTCTAGAATCCATATATGCTTTGGCAATATCAAATGCATTTATATATCCGCCACACCCAGCTAATATATCCAAACATATACATGGAGAAAGTCCTAATTGTTTTTGCACATAATTGGATATTCCTGGCATTAACATATCTGTACTTGTTGTTGCTGCTATAATAAGGTCTATATTTTGTTTTTCAATTTCTAAATTGAAAAGATTTTCTACAGCTTCTACTGCCATTTCTTGTATGGTTTCATTTATTGCATAATATCTATTTTTTATTCCTGTTCTTTTTTCAATATATCCACTTTCTAAGTTTAATATTTTTTCTAGCTCATTATTTTTTATCTGTTTTTTAGGAAAATATATACCATTGGCTACTATCTGTATATTACTCACTTAATCACTCTTTCTTATTTTTTATAAAAATACGCCTTATATATTTATATACTATTTTTGCATTTTTTTCTATTAGTATGAGTGGTCAAAAATAAAGAATATTTACTTAAAATTCAAGCAAATATTCTTTACTTTTATTATATAGGAATTTATAACTAATATATATTTCCTTTTCATTTATTATTGTCCTTCTTGTTGTTCTCCATTTTGAATTTCTTCGTTGTTTTGCTCTTCTTCATTATTTTGTTGTTCCTCATTATTTTGCTCACTATTTTCTTCAGTTGTTTCATTATTTACTTGATTATTGTTTTCTTCATTATTTGTTGTTGTATTAGATGAAGAAGTATTTGTATTATTACTATTTGATGTAGATTCTAGCACACCTAATCTATCCAAATATTCTTCTACATCATATGTTCTGTCATTTGCATTCATTAAGTATTGTTTTTCTCCTCCACTAATTACCATATATATGTCATCTACAAATGCTTTAATTGGTTGTTCTCCTGATGCATTTAATAATGTATATCGATTATTTATACATGCCACAATCACGTTATAATCTGGGATAACTAATAAGTTAGTTGCTTCTCTGTTACTACTTGCAATATACCCAAAACTATCATATTCAAAATCCACAAGTTGATTTCCATCTGTATCAAATAGTCCCCATTTGTTATTTCTCATAACAGGTATTAAACTATCTATTAAAATATATCCTGTTTTTAAATCATTTTCTTCAAATCGAGATATATCCACTCCTATTCGATCATTTTCTGCATATATAACAGTATTTCCATTTAAGTCGATAACTCCATATCGATTATTTCTACTTACTAAATATAGACCTGCATCATAATCCATTAATTCTATACTATCATAATTAATGTTAACTTTTGTTTTCTTATCTGTTCCTATAATTCCATATTTATCATCACTACATACAATAAAGTCACCTGTAACTTCTTGATATCTAATCTCATCATATTTACATTCTAAGATTTCAGTTCCGTCAGCTGCATTAATTACTCCAAAATATTTATCATTTGTAACAACTAACATATTTTTCAATATTGCTTTTTCATTTTCAAAAGTCTCACTCAAACCAGTATATCCATAATCTAAAATAGTATTTGTATAAGAACTGATTAAATATGGTGTTGTATAAATGGTAATTGTATTATTTTCTTGATCATAGAAGAATGTAGTATTAAACGCCTTTTGCATTCCATCGGTTGTTATATATAATTCTCCATTAATTGCCCTCACTGGTTTGTCCATATATACATATGTATAATTATTACTTCCTTCTTCTAAGTTTAATTTATATATTTTATTTGAATTCAAAGTAAGATTTGCAACTTCTTCTGTCGTTTCTACATAACATTTACTGTTATCTTCAGATCTGTTACTGTATTCTCCATTATAACAGCTATATCCTAAATAAGAAGATATTGCTCTAACAGGTACATAAATTGTTCCATCATCCTCAAATACTAATAAATTTTTAACATCTGCATTTTCCATATCATTAACATATACACGTAAAACTGTTCCTTGCAAATACATCATATATGAAACAATTCCTATAATTGCTATGACAATTAGCACTATAAAAACAACGATTATTTTTATAATATTTTTTGTCTTATTTTCTTTATTGTTTGAAAAATCTTCATCTAATAAATTCATATACACCCTCCTATTTTTCCTTACTTTTCAACTTCGTAACCATATTTTGCATAAAATTCATCTCTAAAAGTTGCTAAATTATCTCTCTCTATTTCTATTCTAACCTTTTCCATTAAATTAGTCAAGAATCTTAAATTATGTATTGATAATAATCTAACTCCTAAAATCTCATTTGCCTTGATAAGATGCCTTATATAGGCTCTAGAATAATTTTTACAAGTATAACAATCACATTCTTCATCTAATGGATTCCAATCTCTTTCATAAGTTGCATTTCTAACAACAACTTTTCCATGAGATGTTAAGGCTGTTCCGTTTCTAGCTATTCTTGTAGGCAATACACAATCACACATATCAATTCCTGCGATAGCTGCTTCTATTAAATAGTCTGGTGTTCCTACTCCCATTAAATATCTTGGCTTATCTTTTGGCATTAATGGTGTCGTAAAACGAAGCATTTTTAAAAATTCTTCTTTAGGCTCTCCTACACTAATTCCGCCAATCGCATATCCTGGTAAGTCTAATTTAATTAAATCTTTTGCACTTTGTTCCCTTAAATCTTCATAAAATCCACCTTGAATAATTCCAAAAAGTGCTTGATTTTCTGTTTTATGTGCTTCTTTACATCTTTTAGCCCATCTAGTGGTTCTTTCCATAGATTGTTTTGTATATTCGTAGCTTGCCGGATATTCTACACATTCATCAAATGCCATAATAATATCTGCGCCTAAATCTTCCTCTGTTTTCATAACACTTTCTGGTGAAAAGAAATGTTTACTTCCATCTAAATGAGACCTAAACTCTACACCTTCTTCTGAAATTGTTCTTAAATCTCCTAGGCTAAATACTTGGAATCCACCACTATCTGTTAAAATTGGTCTATCCCATTTCATGAAGTTATGAAGTCCACCTGCTTCTTTTACAATATCTTGTCCTGGTCTTAAGTATAAATGATAAGTGTTGGCTAATATAATCTGTGCTCCTACCATTTCTTTTAATTCTTCAGGTGTCATTGATTTTACAGTCGCTTGTGTTCCTACTGGCATAAATACTGGTGTTTGTATATCTCCATGAGGTGTATGAACAACACCTCTTCTAGCTCCTGTTTGTTTATCTTCATGTAATAATTCATATGTTACTGCTGGTTTCATGTTTCCTCCTTTTTTTCTTTATTTGCTTTGTTTTTTATATTTTGATTTTCTTAAAGGCTACTTTATTATTTCTGTTTATCTTCTTGGTATAGCATTTGAAGATTACACTTTTCAAATCCTAATCCTTCATAAAATTTTATTGCATTACTATTTTTGTTGTATGTATCTAGTTGAATATTGGTTATTCCCGCTTCTTTTAAGGCATCCATCGCTGTTTTCATTAATGCTTTTCCAATTCCTTGATTTCTATATTCTTCCAAAACAAATATATTATTGATAGAACCTAATTGCACAGTATACCATGCTTTTTTCTTAAATATTTCTGCTGTTATAAATCCAACAATTTTCTCATTTTCTTCTGCGACATAGATATATTGCTCATTTAAAAAATACTCCAAATCCTTTTTTCCTACTTCTGTATATCCCCATTCAGTTACAGCAATATCTAATCCTAAAGATTTATCATATTTTGCAAGCAAATATCTTAAGTCTTGTATATCTCTCATATCTTCTTTTTTGGCTTTTCTTATCTTCATATAATCACCTACTCAATCTTTATTTATTAATTTACTGAATAAACATAGCATCTCCAAAACTAAAAAATCGATATTTCTCTTTTACTGCTTCATTGTATGCTTTCATAATATAATCTTTTCCAGCTAAAGCAGATACTAACATTAATAAAGTAGATTGTGGTAAATGGAAATTGGTAATTAATGCATCTAAACATTTAAAATGATAACCTGGATAAATAAAGATACTGGTATCTGCTTCTGTTTCTTTTACCAATCCATTTTCATCTGCAATTGTTTCTAATACTCTGCAAGAGGTTGTTCCAACAGCAATTACTCTTTTTCCTTGCTTTTTTGTTTCATTAATTTTATCAGCATCTTCTTGTTTGATATAGAAATGTTCTGTATGCATTTCATGATTTTCTACATTTTCTTCTTTTACAGGTCTAAAAGTTCCAATACCAACATGTAATGTTACATTAGCAATTTTGACACCTTTTTCTTCTATTTTCTTTAATAATTCTGGTGTAAAATGCAAACCTGCTGTTGGTGCTGCTGCTGATCCATTATATTTTGCATAAACCGTTTGATATCTGTCATTATCTTTTAATTCTTCATGTATATATGGTGGTAGTGGCATTAATCCTATCTTGTCTAATATTTCATTAAATATTCCTTTATATGAAAATTGGACTTTTCTCGTACCTCCTGGCATAATCTCTAAAATTTCAGCTGTTAATAATCCATCACCAAAAATTACTTTTGTTCCTACATGAAGTTTATTACCTGGTCTTACAATCGTTTCCCAAATATCTCCTTCTATATTTTTTAGTAATAAAAACTCTACTTTTGCTCCTGTTTCTTTTTTTCCATAGATTCTGGCAGGAATAACCTTTGTATTATTTCTTACTAAACAATCTCCTGGCTCTAAATAATCAATAATATCTTTAAATGTTTTATGTTCAATGGTTTGTTTACTTCTATCTAAAACCATTAATCTAGATTCATCTCTTTTTTCTATTGGTGTTTGTGCAATTAGCTCTTCTGGTAAATCATAATTAAATTCTGATACTTTCACTTTTCATGCTCCTTTTATTAGTTAATATTGCTGTTATTTATTTCTAAGTGTTATAACACTCAAGATATAAAAATATAATAATTCATCTTAATCTGATAATATCTTATACTTTTCCTAACATAAGTTTTATATTTCTAAATAAATTATTAAATATTCCCCTGATTTCTTCAATTATATTTTGTGGCTCTGTATAAACCTTTAAATCATATGCATATTCAAAATTTGATCTTTTAGCAGGTTTTAAGGTATATATTTCATTTGGTAATCCTACATATCCGTTTGATGTATATATTTCTTGATTCATATAATCTTTATACCATTCTTTTTGTCCTACTAAATATTCATTTTCATATCCATAGTCTTTATAATCATGTAATGCTGGTATATCATAGCCATATTCTTCTGCCGTTCTTTCTAAAGAGTGTAAAAATTCGTGTAAAAATACTTCCTCTGGAAATTGATTTACTCTTGTATCATATTTGTAAATATAACTTTTTGAACTATTTGGTAATCGAATATTTGAAAATCCAATTCCATAATAATCCATAGATCCTAAACCAATCCAATCTTTAATTTCAATATCATCTTCATGTTCTTCATTTCCTAATCTGACAACAGCAAAAATATGGTCATAGTTATTTTGATTAATGATATCTTTTATTTGTTCTTCTATATCTTCTGGTGCAACATAATATCCAAATTCATTGTCATAAGATAAAGATGTAATAGGGGCTTGTATTTCATATATATCACAATCTGCAGTCATTTTTCCTTCTGACAATACATTACAAGAATCTTCAAATCTCTCTATGGTATTTTTGATATCTGTAATATCCGCATTGGTTACTTGTATATCAATTTCTTTATTATCTATGATAACATTTGTATTTTCAAAGATAAAACAAGCAAATTTCCAATCACTATCTTCTTCAGCTTGTCCTTCTTCTATTTTAAAATCAGAAAACCAAGCCTCACCTTTCGCATATCCTTCTGTTCCTCCTAATCGAAAGGCTATATCTACTGTATCTCTATTTTTTGAATTAAATATAAATTCTACTTCTTGCCAATCACTATCACCACTAATAGCAACAGATCTTTCGACTGTATCAGAAATAGAAATTTGTGCTCCTATGCTAGAAGCATTTTTCTCTGCTTCAACACCTTTTGTCTTTATCATACAAGTCACTCTATATGGTGTGTTTTTTTGTACTTGTATTTCTTTTGAAAACATCGCATCATTAAATTCATTTGATGTTATCTTATAACTACTAGCATCTGAATATGTTACATCTTCATCTCTTTTAAATTCTGATGTATTTAATTTTGCCTCACTGCGTATAAACTCATTAAAATTATTACTTTGATAAAATTGATATGCTAAATATATTGCAATCATTAAAATAACAAAGGTAAATATATTAATGATTAAGGCTTTTGCACTTCTATTTTTTCTCATACTCTATTTTCCTTTTTTGTTATTCTTTTTCTAATAACACAAATGTATATACATAATTTTGATATTTGGTTTTAAACTCTATTGGTTCGATAACCGTTGTTAAACCTTCTTTTGGGAATGAATTGTATAATTCACAATTTTCTGAATCAATTAGCCAAATTCTTCCATGATAATCTTTTAATATGTCATCATAATTATAAATAATTTCCATTCCTGGTCCATAAGCTTTATATGCTTCTTCTACATCCCAAAATTCACCATTATAGAAATATTGTTTATTGTCTGGGAAAAAGGCTGCAATCACACCACCATTTCCTATATTTGAATAAATCAAAATATCATCTGGTTCAATATTTTCTTTTAAATATTCTATTTGTTTCATATTACTATCATCATAGTTGATTGTCATATTCGTTACATTACTAACAATTCCTAAAATTAAGATAATAGCACATATCATTCCTGTAACCCATTTTCTTTTTTCTTTTGCCATAAAAAATGCTAAACCAAAAATATATAATCCTGTAATAACAATCAAATATCTTGCATATAAAATTGGTGTCATAAATGAAATAATAAGAACTGCTAAAATAACCAATATATATGTTACAATTGATAATACGCCAGCAAATAAATTTTCTTTTTCTTTTTTGGCTTTATAAATTCTATATCCTATATAAATGTACATAGCTAAAGATGCAACTAATGCAATAATGGTGTTTACATCAAAACTAAATACTGTATCTAACTGTCTTCTAAATTGAAAACTAAAAACTTCTATCAATGTACTATATTCTAAGGTTATCCAAAATCCTGATTCTACATGAGCCACTTGTCCTTTTAAATATATTAACCATGGAATATATAAAATAATTTGTACAACTGCTAAAATTATAAAATTTCGCAATAGTTTTGTACTTTCTTTCCTATTTTTAATTAAATATACAAGTAACATAAAGTTAATTAATCCTGCTGCTGCTAATGCATAATAATGTATATAACATGCTGCTATACTAAAAATGCCAAAAATGATTAAATTTTTATTCTGTACTTTTAAAGTTGTTTTTTCTTTTATACTTTTATATAGTCTATATCCATAAATTGCTAATATGGTAACAATTAAACATGACCATGAATACATTCTAATTTCTTGACTGTATGTACACATAACTGGTAAAAAGTAGACTAAAAATGAAAATAACATTCCTACTTTTTCTCCAAAATCTTTTCGTATATGGGTATAACCTAATATACCTAAAATGGCAATTGCCAAAACAGAAAATAATCGAAAAGCAATATTTTGATTTCCAAAAATCATCCATACAATATGTAACATCCAATAATATAAAGGTGGATGAACATCATTTCCCGTTATATTCCATATTTCACTAAAGTTATGTTTTGCAATAGCTACTGAATAGCTTTCATCAAACCATATATCTTCATGAAATGCTGCTAAACAGATAAATATAATTCCTAATAAGATAATTCCTATATGTATATATTTATTTTTTTTGTCAATCTTTTTTAGTTGTTTCATATTTTTCTCCTATATTTTTTTCTTCAATAATAATAAGTGGAACATTATTCTATTGTCATCTTTAACAACATTTAAAACGTCCACTTATATTTTTTATTTATTCTATTTTTTAAACTAATTCTTTTTCAGTTTGTGCTTTACCATTATTAGAAACATCTGCTATTTTTATACTTCTTACATGGTTTATTTTCTCCCAAGAAGTATTTCTAATAAATAAGCATTTAAAGTTTATACATAACCATGTTAATAAAAATAGTGGATAACAAAGCAATCCTTTTGCCATTGGCTTTATCTTTCTTCCATCCAACCACATTGCAAACATTCCTACAAATATTGGTAATACAAATGTTGGAACCAAATACATAATTAAGTTTTTAATTAATTCTGCTGTTGTAATAGATGCTGAATTATACATGATAAAGTTTGTTAATAATAATATAATCGTTATGATAAACATTGGTATACTTCCAACAATATATAATAAACCATCAAGATTTATCATTTTTTTGTTTTCTTTAGCAGCTATTGCTAATTCCTTTGTGTATCTTTTTATACATTGAATATGGCCAACTGTCCATCTACTTCTTTGTGACCAACTTTGTCTAAATCCTGTAGGTTGTTCATCATATACGATAGCATCTGTTGCCCAACCTAATTTTTTACCTTTTATAATTCTTTTTAAAGAAAACTCTATATCTTCTGTTAATGTTTCTGTATCCCAACCTTGTGGTTTAATAACATCAAATTTTACCATAAAACCTGTACCATTTAATAATGGTGATAATCCGATATTATATCTAGCTAAATGATAAAATCTATGCATTTGCCAATAGAAAATTGCATATCCTGCTGTTATCCAGTTATCAGATGGGTTTTTGATATCTCTATAACCTTGTACCACATCTTCTCCTTGACATAGCTTTTTATTCATATTTTTTATAAAATTCTTATCAACGATATTATCTGCATCAAATACAAAGAAAGCATCATATGGTGCATCTTCTGCAATTTTTTGTTGTAAAAACCAATTTAGTGCATATCCTTTTGTTTTCTTAGTCTCATCAAATCTTTCATAAACAATTGCACCAGCTTCTTTTGCAATTTTTGCTGTATTGTCTGTACAGTTATCTGCAATGACATATATGTCATATAAATCTTTATTGTATGTTTGATTTTTTAAACTTTCAATTAGATTTCCTACAACTGCTTCTTCATTATGCGCTGGTATAATTGCCATAAAACGGTGATCTTTATTTACTTTTAAAGGTTTATCCTTTAATTTTACCAAAGAACATAAACTAACAACAACTTGATATAGCCAAAATATTGTTACAGTCCATACTAAAGCTTCTCTTAGTATATATAAATAATCCATTTTTCTACCTCTCTTTTTAATAATACTTTCTATATATTATTATACTACCTTTTATATTATACTATTATTGGCAAAATATTGCAACTTTTTTAGTAAAATTTAATACATTTTTAATAAATTTTACATACCTCTTTCTCCACGCATGTTTTCAGCATCTGCTTCTATATCTTCTTCTACATTTTTTCTAAAATCTTCTAAAGACTCTTCATTATCTTTTCTTTTCCATGCTCTTTCTACCATTCCTCTAACTTCTCTTTCCGTAAACTTACCTGCTATTTGTTCATTTTTCATAAGTGCTGCTACTGTATCATCAATATGGTTATGTGTTGATGTATTTGGGTTCCCGTCCATATCTTCTTGCTGCATTTCTCCACATGGCTCTTCTTGAACATTTTCGTGTTGTTTTGCTTCTTGATATGAAGCTTCTACTGAACGATACCCATCTTGATATTCTTGTGATAATTTTTGTGTTTGTTCATCCATTCCTTCTACTGGATTTTTCGAATTTGAAGTTTCTAATTGTTTATCTAAACTATGATTTCCTTCAATGCTATTTCCACCTATTGTTTTATCACTTGAATGATATACCTTTTCTTCTCCATATTGACCGTTTTCTATTCCAATTGTCTCTTCTCCTTGTACTTTTAGTCTTGTTAGAACATCTCCTTTTTTTGCAGCTTGATTCTTATTTTGATCTACCTGGTAGTTTTGCTCTGTTGGATTGGTTCCTTCTTGTGTATCGTTTTCTAAGTCTAAGGCTCTCACAATTGGTTTTCCATCTTTTCCAGTTTTATTTGTTACAACAACCGCTTCATATCTTGATGAATGTCCTTCTATTCTTTCTCCATTTTCATCTCTTAAATTGTCCATCTCATCTGATTCTACAATTCCTAGTTTTCCACCTTTTTCATCTGAACCTTTAATTTTTCCTGCCTTTTCTAATTTTTCTCCTAGTGAGTCCATGTCTGTTACCATAGTTTCCATGTCTACTTCTTGTTTTATTTGTATATCTCCTGTTGTATTTTCTACTTCTTCTCTTCCTTTTATTCCTTTAATTGGTTCTTCTTGTTTTCCTTCTTTTTCTTGACTTGCATCTGCTTTTTCTGGTTTTTTGTCTTTTTCTTCTGTTCCAATTGTCCTTTGATATCCCATTTGCCTATCATAAACATTTTCTTCTTGTTTTTCTTCTGGTTCTGTTTCTAGAATTTCTTCTTTTCCTGCTGTTTCTATTGTTTGTGTTATTTCATCTCTTATTTGATCAGATAACGCATTTTCTAGGGTATTTTCCCTAAATACAATTAATGTATCTGCCATCACATCTGGATCAAATACTCCTACAACTTCATTTCCTAAAATATATTTATATAAGTCTCCCTCTTTTTCTACTCCCAATTGTTTATTTTCACCATTCACATTTACACTACCTAATACTTTCATAACTTTTTTATGTATATAGTACTATATACATATCTCCTTTCCTTATTTCTAATATATTTGCCTATTCTCTTTCTCTCTTTTATATTATAGTATAATTCTTGTTTTTCTTCAATAATTTAAGAAAATTTTCATTTACTATTTTTGCATTTTATGGTATAATAAAAGGTAGGGATAAATATTTACCAAAATGAGAAACTTACTCTTATTGTATACGAAAAAAAGTCTTATATATAATTCCATAAAACTAATTTTTTCTATGCAATAACAAGAATCCCGAATAAATCATAAACTTAAAAGGGGTTTTTATGAAAAAAGAAATCAAAGAATGGAATTCTGTAAATAATTCCATAAATAATAAAGAATTTTTAAATATTATTGAAGACTTGGTAAATAATGAGACTGTACAAGAGATGAAAAAATATAGACAACATTACGAAACCACCTGTTTTGATCATTGTTATATGGTGTCTTATTATTGTTATTTAATATGTAAAAAATATCATCTAGATTATAAATCAGCCACAAGAGCTGCTATGTTACATGACTTATTTTTATATGATTGGCGTGTTCGTCAACCTGATAGAAAAGGATTACATGCTTTCACACATGGAAAAACAGCTTGTGACAATGCCAGTAAATTATTTGATTTATCTCAAAAAGAAAAAGATATGATTCTTACGCATATGTGGCCAGTGACAATGCAATTTCCAACATCAGTCGAAGGATTCATTTTAACTTTTGTAGATAAATATTGTGCTATGTCTGAAACTTTTGAAGTATTAAAATCTAGAATGTTTATGAAAAAAGCTTTTCGTTATGCTTATGTATTCTTTAGCTTATTAATGATACGCTTTTAATAATTTGTCTAATATATAAAAAACGTTTCTTATAGAAGCGTTTTTTTCTTTATGAATTCAATAAACTTTTCATTTTCTATTCTCTTTTTGCTATTTTTGTAATATAATGGCAATGTATAAAAAATATAATTATATTTTTATCTACTATTAAAAAATCAGGTGATTTATATGAAAAAAATTTTATTCAAAGGCTGTGGAACAGCTATCAGTACACCTTTTGATGAAAA
>CALXLP010000025.1 GCA_944389225.1 uncultured Clostridia bacterium
ATACAGAACTCACTCCCAAAGAGTTGCTTAGTACCTAATCAAAAAATGTCCAATTTTTTGGGTTCAGTACAAAATACTGTCCTATTTTGGTTAATTTTATTTTTCTCTATCTCTTTACTTCTATTTTGTTTTCATAAATCACATCCATCACTTCATCAGAATAATATTTGTCAAAAAACATATCTATATTGCTTGTTGCTGCTATTTCACGATTTCTTTCATCTTGTCTAATGGCTGCCATTGAAGATACAGATATATTAAATAACATAAATATAGCAAATAAAGCAGTTATCGTTCTAAAATATTGATTTTTTATTATATTGTCAATACGATTAATTAATGGCATAACATATTTCATAAATAATACTCCCCCTATTCCCCAATATGTGCAATGTAACAAACTTGTCCTTCCATTTATATTAAACCATAGATTTGAATAATCCCATGATATGGTGCCAAATAAAAGCTCTTGAAAATAAGAACATAAATATTCTACAATTCCTCCTAATACCATTGTTACAAAAAATATTTTTAGATATCCTCCTTTTATTTTAGGAACAACAAAATAGTAAGCTAATATTCCTAATCCATAGACTTGTGCAAATGGCCCAAATAGTAATCCCTGTCTTGATACAAAATGTCCATTTTGAACCAATCCTACAATCATTTCTACTACATATCCAATAAGACTTCCTATAATAAACACCCAAAATATTTTTATGAATTGATTAACTAATTTTTCTTTTTTCATTTGCTCCACCCCTTATATTATTTTTGTAATTTTAATATATCATGTAAATCTTAATAATATTTTTAGGGATTCTTAAATTTACTTGAATAATTTCTTAAGAAAAATTAAGAAAAAAGAACTAAGGGTTTATCCTTAATTCTTATATACAATTTAAATATTTTAATACTGAAAAAACGGTATCTAATATTAATATTCCAATCAATATGAAACAAACAATTTTCTGAATATTATTGGTATTTCCTTTTGTTATCTTTTGGATTTTATCTTGTATGTATGGGTGTAATTTTTCTAATAAGATCAAGCCTATCACACCCCAAAATATAGAATATAATAAACTAACTCTTCCTTGAATATTTAAGAAATCATTAGAATAATCCCACCATCTTAATCCAAATAACATTTCTAATATAAAAGAAACCATATATTCAAATAATGTAAATGCAATTGTAGCAATTAGAAATTTTAGAAGAGGTTTTTTATATAGTTTTTTTGTTGCCATTAATAATAAGACTGCTCCAAAACCATATATCGGACAAATTGGTCCAAATAAAAATCCTCTTTTTACAAAATAACCATGTACAAACATAGCATAAATGGTTTCAATTAACCAGCCTAAAAAAGAATATATGAAAAAGTAGGTTATATATTCGATTATTTTATCTTTTGTTGTTTTGGCTAAGACTATTTTCTTTTCCATAAACTTCCCTCTTATTTCCTTTCTATTTTATATCTTCTTGTATTGATTTTAAAGCTTCTTCTGTGGTTTTACTTTTATCAAACTTATTGATGATAAACACAACTACACCAACTAATAAAAATGTAATTGCATATATGACTAAGCTTGATTTCCAATCACCTTTCATCAATGTATTTCCTGCAAATGTTGATGAAACTACTGATGGTAATCTAGCAAATGTAGATATTAATATCAAATGCAATGGTTTGATTGGTAACAATCCTGAAATATATACCAACAAATCTTTTGGTGTTCCTGGTATCATAAATAATATAATTAATATCCACTCAACTTTCTTTGGATTTTTAAATATTTTACTATTTTCAATTTTCTTTACTTTTTCTTCATCACAAAAGTCATATACAAATTTTCTCCCTAATTTTCTTACTAAGAAAAAGATTATTGTTGTAATAATACATACAGATATGGTAATAAATAATAATCCACCCCAGCCACCATAGCACATACCTGCTAATATTTCTATTGGCTCTCCTGGTAATATAAATAAAAATATTTGCGCCACCTGAAGGCCAAATAACATTAATAACCCAATAAATCCTGAGTCATTCACTTTATTTTTAAAAGCTTCTTGCCCTTCTACTGTACTTAGATTTTTCATCACTGGTATTAAATAAACTAACATTCCTATAATAATTGCTACTGCAATGATTGTTAATATAATTCTAAATATTTTTACCTTTGCTTTTCTACTCATTTTTATCCTTTCCGTTTATGTTAAAATAAACCATGACATATATATTATACCACATTTTTCCTAAAATGTATGCATTTTGCTATATTTTTGTCACTTTTAGTATATCAGCTATTTATTAAGTATTTTTTTACGAAATATTAAAATTTTCTTAAGATAGTTAGCACTCATATTTTTAATTTATAAGAGTGTCTTTTTCTATTGGATGAAAAAGGATAAAGTACCTGCATACTCTATCCTTTTTATAGATTTGTTATTCTTTTTTCCAAGTCATAACATATTCTTTCTCATTAAATTGTTCATTTAGCTGAATCTTGGTATTTCTAAATTGTAGATTTGAGAAAAATAGAATACCATTCATATTTTTTTCAAACACCTTCACAAAAAGTTCTGCATTTTCTTCTAAATTATTTCTGTAATAATTTAGCAATTTTGTTCCAATTTCATGTCCTCTGTTTTCTTCTTTTACAAATATAGCCTTGATTTCATTCTCATTAACAGAAATAAATCCTAAGACCTCATCATTTTCTACATAGACATAAGTTTTAAAATTTTCCAAGAAATCCACTTTTACTTGATTATAAATTTCTAACCAATAATCTTTCTCAATAAAGCTATTAGCTTTGAAATTTCCTTTTACCCATATGGTCATGACTTTTGTTAAGTCTTCTTCTTTTATTTTTCTTATCATATCATCACCTTTTTCCTTTGTTTTCCTTAATGTAACAGAAAAATGTGTATTTTTCAATATGTTTTTGTTAATATTTGATGATTTCTATTTATCCATTAACAAATTCTATAAATTCTTCATGGTTTCCATTAAATACATTCATATCAATAAACTTTTCTTTGCCTTTATACCCCTCTAATCTTTCTCTATTAGTATATTGCCATAGGGTCCATTTTCGATTATCTTTTAAATTTGGAGTTGAAAAAATATCTCTTATCCAAATTTTATATCCTTCAAAATTGTCTTTTATGTATAAATTATAAGATACATTTGTTGCATATATGATTGGCTTCTTTTCATAATATTCTTCCAACTGTTCTAATAACTTCTTTAATTGTTCTCTTGTGGTTTCAACATCAGGAATATTTTTCTTTTTATCACCATAAAATTCTATATCTACAACTGGTGGCAATAAATTCATGTCTTTTGGCACATTTTTTATAAAGTTTTCACTTTGAAAACTTGCCTCACTATCAAAACTAAAAAAATGATATGCTCCTATTTTTAAATTTGTAGTAATGGCATTTTGATAATTATACAGAAATCTTTCATCTACATAACTACTACCTTCTGTTGCTTTGATATATGCAAAATCTATATTTTGATTAGAAAGTTTCTTCCAATCAATTTCTCCTTGATATTCTGATACATCAATTCCTCTTACTGGATAATCCTCAGAAGAGGGATGATTAAATTTTATATTTCCATTATATATTAAAAAAGCAATTATACAAATTGTTAGAATAACTATAATAATAAAACCATATATGATTTTTTTCATAATTCCTCCATTTTTTCATTTTAGCTATTATATCATAGTTTTTAATAATTTCATATATCTAACATTTTTCCAATTCCATATCCTAAAATAGTTTCTCCAGCTACTAATACAATTGAAATGATTACATTAAATTCCATTATAGCTCCCCATGAAATGATATATATACTATATACTGCTAAAAGGACAATATAATTTACGAGTAAGAATTTTAAAAAATCAGAAGAGGATTTTTGTATTGTTTTTTCTTTTTCGATATAATAGCTAATTAATCCCACTAATCCTGTTCCTCCAAATACAACTAATATCATCACAGGAATCATTAGAAAAGGAGTTGTTAAAGTAAATACGATATTGCAAATAATCATAAAAGTAAAAATAATCTTGATCATAATAGAAATATTTGTATTTTTCCTATCTTTTTTAAAGTCTTTCCTTATTTTAATTGTATTTAGGATAAAAACGATAATAAGAACAAAAGTAATCCCTAAGTTTCTTATAGGAATATAAATGCCCTCTTCTTTTATTAAATTATCCTGCCAAGGAATACCTTCCAAATATAAGACTTCTTTTTCTCCATCTTCATAATAAACTTCATAATGATTATTATCCCAGACTTCTTCATATACAATTTTCTTTACTTCCCTATCTGTTTTTAAATTTTCCTCTCCTATATATGTATAAATCCTATCTTTATTACTCTTGTTTATATACAATTCATATTCTCCTGAATACCTTAGTGTATATGTTGAAAATACAAGTATAAAAATGGCTAAAATCGAATTTAGCATTCTATATATATTTCTCAAAGATTTCTCTTTTTTATTTTCTTCCATAAACTCCTCCTTTATCCGTTATATATTATTATTTTATGTTTGTCAATATTTTTTTATTGTTTTTCAATAATTGTAATTTTACAAAGTAATTAAGAAGTCCTAAACATATATTTAGGAATAATTATAATTAGTTATAAAAAAAAGAAGATATGCAAAAATATATCTTCTTAAAATTCTATTTTTCTTCATATATTGTATCTGCTTCTTCTTGTGTTAAATATTTATATTTCACCATTTTATTTAATACTTGTTTTTGTCTTTGTTTTGCAAGCTTTGGATTAACGGTTGGTGCATATACACTTGGTGCATTTGGTATTCCTGCAAGCATAACACATTCTCCATCTGTCATTTCATTTGGCTCTTTTCCAAAATATCCTCTTGAAGCTTCTTTTACCGTATCATATCCATCACCAAAATAGCTAGTATTTAAGTACAATTCTAAAATTTCTTCCTTACTTAAATTTCTTTCTAAATTAAATGCCATAAACATTTCTGCAATTTTTCTAGTCATCTTTTTTTCTTGTGTAAAATATATATTTTTTGCCAATTGTTGTGTAATGGTACTTCCACCTTCTACATAACTCATTGCTCTGATATCATTGATAAATGCTCTTCCAATGGCAATGATATCAATTCCTGGATGTTGATAAAATCTATGATCTTCCACACTAATAACGGCATCTAAATAAATCTGTGGTAGTTCTGAAAGTTCTGTATAATTTTCTTTTTCTTGTATTTGTTCTATTTTTTCTTCAAGTGGTGTATTTTCTATTGCTTCCTTATACATGCTATATCCATTTCCTACAAACAATAAGGCAATACTTAATAAGATTAATACTATCAAAAATACAACTTTAAAAAATACTTTCATTTTACCACCCCATTTCTTTTTACATTTATTTTTTCATATTTATTCTACATTCATTGCTGTTTTAACTTCATCTGGTAAATCATCTGTTTGAACTTCTCTCCAGTTTACTACTCCTCTCATTTGCATTACATCTAATTCTAAATATGCTCCTTCTCTTAATTCTCTACTAGTTTTAAATTGTACTTCTTTTTCTTTTCCATTTTTATTATAAGCTGTTAATGTATATTGGTATTTCATATCATCTGTTCCAGAAACTTCTTCCATTTTCGTATTATCTATTTTCGTATAATATTGGTCTTTATGTACTACTAAGAAGTAATATGTTCCAATCATCAAAGCAATTATAATAATGACTGCAATAATAATCGGTAATTTTTCTTTAAAATCTTCCATCTTTTATTCCTCCTCCTTAATAATGTTCTTGCTACCAATATATGTTGCTAAGAAATATAAACCATAGATAACACCAATAATAACTGCTGTTGCTATTACAGAAGGTAATAAATCACTAGGAGAGGCTAATGCAGCAAGCATTGATAATATAAATTTAATTCCAAATATAGAATGTATAATCGCAAGAGCTAATGGTAACATGAAAAATATAAATATTTGTCTAAATAATGCTTGATTGATCATCTTTTCATCACAACCAATTTTTCTTAAAATCGTATATCTTTGTTTGTTATCAGAACTTTCTGTCAATTGTTTTAATGCTAAAATGGCAGAACTTGCAATTAAGAAGATAACTCCTAGATAAATGGCAATAAATATAATAATCGTTGCTAATCCTTTACTTGCTTCTATTAAACTAATTTTTGTCATGCCCTCTAGTTCTATACCTTTTTGTTCTAAATTCTCCAAAAAGGTATTGTTATTTGTTTCTGATAATGTTTTTTCTATTTCTTCTTTTTCTTCATCAGTTTTGGCATTATAATTTGCTGCTAAAAATTCTTCTTCTTTCCATTCATCTTTTAATTCAAAATTATCTGGAACTAATATAATTCCTGTATTTACATGACTTGCAGACATTTCAATAAATCCACTCTTACATTCATTATATTTAGCATGTAAAGTTTTTCCTTCAATTTGTACTGTTGAATTTTGTTTTAATGCTTGATTTCTTAATTCTGTCATATTATCAAAATCGCAAAGGACAATATATTCATCTTCGTTTAAGCTATATTGTTCTTGTCCATAAAGTTCTGCAATTTTATTATAATCAGATACTTTGATAATTTCTTCTGGTAAATCATACATAAGCATTGAAAATTGTGCTTTTGCTTGTTCATAATAAGTTCCTAAACTATATTTTAAAGTCCATTCTGGAATTGTATAAACTGAAATTTCTACTATATCTTTTAAATTATTCATATCATAACCATTGGTTTCTAATGTGTAACTAACTGGTTGTTTTGAATCTTCAATTTGCTCTTCTGTAGGATATATCATCTGACCTGTATAAGAATCTTCATAACTTTGTGGTAAATTTGCTGTTTTATATAAATTGACATCTACTGGTGTCATTTCTTGCAATTCTGAATCCATTGTTGTTTGGATAGATAAACTACTAGATAAGACACTTATGGTCATAAATAACATTAAGCAAATTACAGACATACTAATAACGGTTGTATTAATCTTATTATTCAATTGTCTTAATACAAACATATTGGTTCCTTTAAGATATATTTTTTTACTTGTTTGTATCATTCTTAGTATAAATCCTGATAAAGACCAAAATACGCCTATTGTTCCTACAATTCCCATTAAAATTGGTACTAACATTTTTTCTTCTGTATTTAATTCATAGATGCCACCTGTAACTATATAATATGCATATCCTAATAATCCTGCTGAAATTAAGAATACAATAATAGAAATGATTGGATTTTTTATTTTTACCTTTTCATTTTTCCTAACAGCTGTTAATAAATTAATTAATTTGTATCTTGAAATAGTAAGTGTATTAAATATCATAACTGCTAAATACATAACGGCAAAATAAATACATGTTTTAATACAAGCATCTTTTGAAAATACAAAGGTAAATTCACTCATATCTGCTTGAAAAAGTTTGGCTACTAGTATAGACATAAATTGTGAGCCAAATACACCTATAAAAATACCAACAATTAATGAAATGATTCCTACTAATATGGTTTCTATCAATATAATTTTGGATATTTGTCTTCTTCCCATTCCTAATGTCATATAAATACCAAATTCTCTTTTTCTTCTATTTACTAAGAAATTATTGGCATATACAATTAAAAATCCAAGTACAATGGCAATAAATACAGATACCATTCCTAACATACTAATCATGAGTTTTATCATATCTCTTGTGGATTCAGACACTTCTAACATAGCTTGTTGACTATCTAAAGAGTTAAACATATAAAAGATTGCTACACCTAATACTAATGTTAAAAAATAAATGGCATAATCTTTAAAACTCTTTTTCATGTTTTTAACAGATAATTTAAATAACATCGTTCAAATCACCTCCAAGAAGTGTTTGTACTTCAATTATCTTTTCAAAGAATTGTTTTCTAGTATCTTCTCCTTTTACTAGTTCATTAAAGATTTTTCCATCTTTAATGAAAATAATTCTATCTGCATAACTTGCTGTAAAGGCATCATGCGTAACCATTAAAATGGTTGCTCCTAGATTTTGATTTAAATGTTCAAATGTTTCCAATAATTGTCTTGCGGATTTACTATCTAATGCACCTGTTGGTTCATCTGCCAAGACCATTTTAGGATTTGTAATAATGGCCCTTGCTGACGCTACTCTTTGTTTTTGTCCTCCTGATATTTGATATGGATATTTATTTAAAATATTTGAAATTTCTAATTTTTCCGCTACTTCTTTTACTTTTTTATCAATTTCATGTGCATTTACTTTTTGAATAGTTAATGCCAAAGCTATATTTTCATAAGCAGTTAATGTATCTAATAAGTTAAAATCTTGGAATATAAATCCTAATTCTTCTCTTCTGAATTTGTTTAACTTATTTCCTTTTAGTTTGGTAATATCTTGATGATTGATGATAATGTTTCCTGCTGTCACTCTATCAATTGTTGAAATACAATTTAAAAGCGTTGTTTTTCCTGATCCTGATGCTCCCATGATTCCAACAAATTCTCCTTCTTCTACATTAAAGCTAATTCCTGCAATGGCTTTTGTTAAATTTGATTTGTTTCCATAGTATTTTTCTATGTTTTTGACTTCTAGTACATGACTCATTTAATTTCATTCCTTTCTTTAGGCACAAGTTGGTTGGAAAAGAATTATTTTTCAACCTTGTAAACCTTCATTTATCTTTTATTCTATGTCTATTATATGGCTTATTCTTTTTTCTTTCCATTGTTTAATCTTACATTTAGATTACATTTTTGTAAGGTAATTGTGCGTTAGCGAAATCAAAAATTTCTATAATAAAGAAAAGGTAAGATATTTTTTTGTATCTTACCTTTGATTAGTTTAATATAATACTATAATATTTTTCCACCTCTTTTTTATATATTTATTTTTTTCTTTAAAATATTGCTTTTATTTTTTTGTTGATATCTTAAACTTTATAAATTTATTTTTTAAAAAATCTATATTACTTATAAAATCATTCTAAAATTTATAATATTCTTATCAATCTTTATTATCATTCACTCCTAACTTTTTATTAATTATCTAATATACATATTTATCTATTTTTTTATTAGTAAATTATAAAAATATAAATTTAAAATTCATTAATTTCTTTTGCAAATGTAAATGGTATAATTTCATTATCTTTTGTTTCTATATATGCTTTTTCTTTATGCATATAGTCAGAAATTTCATAACTTTTATAATTTTTAAATTTATTTATAACTCTATCTATAATTTCTTTTTCTTCTTTTTTCAATTTTTTTATTTTATATTCTTCATTAAATTGAATTCTATATTCTTCATATTCACTTTCATTGATAAATAATTTCGATTTTATTGATGACAATTCAATAATCTCTCTATGTCCAATTGGCAAAGCTCCATAAGGCATATGCTCATAAACTAATCCTGTAATTGTATGTCCATTATTTTTATAACTTAAACTATCTATATACCATAATAACTTCATTAATACAACTTTTTTCGTTGGTCCCATTTCTTTTGTAATATATCCTAATATATTTGTTAAAGTTCTTATATCTAATATCATATTACCATTCTCAATAGATTTCTCATTATATTTTATATACTTTGCAATTAATTCTTGTTCATTTAAAAAACTAATAATATTTTTATCAATCACATCTTTGATATTTTTTTCAATCTCATCATATCGTTTAAACTTATCCTTATTCTTTTCTAATAATTTTAAAGCAAATAATGGATTATCATTTAATTCTCTTATCATATTATCAACACTAGCATCTTGAATTTGCTTTGTTTCATACCTTGTTATTGTAATTTCTCCTAAATTTAATAAATACGCCATTTCACTTTGTGTTAATTTATATTTTTCTCGTATCTCTTTTATTTCTTTTGATGTTAACAAATCTTTTTTCTTTCTATATTCATCCAAACTATTAATTAAATTGATATTCCATAACTCTCCAGACATAAATATATTATTGTCTGGATATTTATCACATTTATAATATAACTCTTTATATTTTATCCTTTCTCCTTTCACAATTGTTTCTCTTTCCTCTTCAATTAAGCTAACATCATGTTTTTCTTCACAAATAGAACAAAACATATTTACTTTTTTTAATTCTTTCATTTTATTTATTCTACCTCCTTTCCTCTATATGGAAATCTAGTTGTTTCATATTCCGCATAATGAAATGACTTACATAATATGATTTTGTTATCATAACTTTTTATTTTGATTTTTATATATACCTGTTTCTGATTATATATTCTAGAAAACACATAATAATCTCTTGATTTTGGATTTCTCATATCAGGACAACATTCTACATATTCACTAAGTTTCAATTTTTTTAGTTCTTCTATTACATCTTTTGTATCAAATTCCAAGTCTCTTAAACAATATTCTGTTGAATATTCTTCTTGTTTATCTCTTCTTAGCTCAATATCTATTTTTGCCTCTGGAGATTCCAATATACTCTTTAATTCTTTTAAAAAGATAGTTACATTTGCTTTAGTTGCTATGAATCCTTCTGACACTTTCTTTACCTCCTATTTGTATTAGCTATCAATTGATAGTTAATAACAGTATACACCTGATTATTAATTATGTCAATATTTCTATATAAATTAGTGATGCATTTAGAAAATGTCTACATCTTTTAATAACATTCCAACTACTTCAAATTCGTATAACTATTTTTAGGAAAAATAATTCTTACTTCTGTTCCTTTATCTTTTTCTGAATTCAATTCTATTCCAAGACTTAATTTATCACATAATTTTTTGCACAAGTATAAACCAATTCCAGTAGATTTTTGTCCTATTAATCTTCCATTTTCTCCTGTAAAACCTCTTTCAAATACTCTTGTGATTTCTCCTTTTTTTATTCCAATTCCATTATCTTGTATATATAAAATGACTTTATCATTTTTTGATTCTGCAAATATCTCTATTTTCTTATTTTCATCTTTAGAATACTTGATTGCATTTTGTATAATTTGGTTAATAATAAAAGTTGCCCATTTACTATCTGTATAAACTTCATGTTCTAAATCTTTTAATTCCAAAGCTACTTTTTCATTTAGTAATGTAGTTTTATTTTTTAATATAGCATTATTTACAATTTCTTTTAGATTGTTTTTGGTAATAATATAGTCTTTTTCAACGGCATTGCTTCTTGCATAAAATAAGGCTTGTTCTGTATAATTTTCTACCTTATCTAGTTCTTCATCTATACTTTTGGTTACTTCATTTTTATGGTTTTCAATAATCATTTTACTTGCCGCAATTGGTATTTTTACTTCATGGATCCATAATTCTATATATTCTTTATAATCTTCCTGAATACGTTTATAGTAATTTACATTTTCAAGCATAGACTTTCCTGCATCTAGCATGACTTCTTTTAAAATTTTGCCTTCTGTAAAATTAGCGTTTTTTATAATTTCAGAAATCAAATACTTTTCATGTAATTCTTCCATATTATTTTTTAATTGATTATAAAAATGTTGTTTTCTTTTATATTCAACAAATATGGAAATGGATACAACGATAATGATAATAGCAGCTATGTAAATTTGTGCAATAATTCCGATTTGATAAGCCAATAATAATATTTCTATACTAATTAAGGCTAATAGAATACTTACAATTAATAATACCTTATCTTTTATAAAATCACTAAATTTCATTTTAATATATACCCCTGTCCTCTTTTGGTTTCTATCCTATCATGTAATCCTAATTCTTCTAGTTTTGTTCTTAGTCTTTTTATATTGACATTTAATGTATTATCATCAATAAATTCTTCACTTTCCCATAAATAATCCATGATTTCATCTCTTGATACCACTTCATTTTTATGAGTGCTTAAATAGTATAAAATAGTATATTCATTTTTTGTTAAGTCCATTTTCTGATTATCTTTTTCTATAGTTCTTTCTGCTATATTTAATACAAAATCATGACAGTCAATTTTTTCTGGATTTCTTCCTGCATTTTGATTTCTTTTTAATAAACCATTTATTTTTGCAAGTAATATTTGTATATTATATGGTTTTGTAACATATTGGTCTGCTCCATAATTTAGACTCATTAATTCATCAATTTCATTATCTCTACTTGTTACCATAATAATTGGCACATTAGATACTTTTCTTACTTCTTTGCAGACAAATTCTCCATCTGTATATGGTAAATTAATATCTAGTAATACCAAATCTGCATTTTCATCTAATATATCTTGTATTGTATTATCAAAAGTTTCTAATCCTTTTGCTTCAAATCCATTTTTATTTAAAAATGTTTCTAATTCTTGTCTTAGTTTTTTATCATCTTCAACAATTAATATTTTACTCATATTCCTCTTTCCTTTTAAAATTTATCTGGATCTATTCCTAACTTTTTAAAATTATTATTCACTTTCTGCATATTTCCATACATCCCATTTTTGAGTTCATAAGAATAATTATCTTTCTCTGGATTTTCTGTTTTACAATCTAATTCTTTTTCTATATCATATTTAACTCTTCTAAATTCAAATGAAATACCATTTTCTGTATATTCTTTTGAACCATAATCTCCCTCTAGAATTAAATAATTAGCAACTGTTGTTTCTAATATATTTGCATCTTTTTCTTTGTTTCTAATGACATCGAAAGAAAATCCAACACTTCCTACATTAATTAGTGTTCTATTATAAATTTTATCTAAAAATGGATGATGAATATGTCCATAAAGTACAATATCCGCTCTTTTTTGGGATATTGTTTTATCTGTTGGTAAAAACATTTTATATTTTGTTTCTATACTATCTTCATTAAGAATTGGCTCTTTATCTGTCCATGGTGTTGCATGAAAGAGTCTCACTAAGCTTCCATTTAACATAAATTCATAACAAAATGGTAAATTATTTAACCACCTCATTTGTTCTTTATTTAACAAACTTTGATTCCATTTTAATCGTTTTTCTTCTATCTCAGACATCTTATCAATGTCATGATTAGTTTCAGAAAAATGTCTATCACAGTTTCCACGTATAATAATATTACAATTATCTTTAATTAATTTTAAGCATTCTACTGAATGATTTCCTTTAGCTATAATATCTCCTAGGCATATAATTTTATCAATATTTCTTTTTCTGATATCTTTTAATGTTGTTGTTAATGCTTCTAAATTTCCATGTATATCTGAAATTATTGCTATACGCATTATCCTACCTCCTCTTTCGTTATTATACGAATTTTTATTTATTTCGTCAAATGTTTTAATTTTATGAGTTCATTAAATTCTTCCTCAAGCTCTTTTTTTCTTTTCTCATCTTTTGTTATTGCTAATTCTGAAGTAATTTGTGATATCTTAAAATCTAATAATATTTTATCATTTTCATTTTTACTTTGTTGTTTTTTACTTCTTTCTTTTTCATATTGTAGATAAGAAGAATAATTTCCTTCATATTCTATAATTTTATGTTTTTTTATAACTAAAATATCTGTTGCAATATGATCAATAAATGTTTTATCATGTGTAACAAATAAAATGGTTCCATTGTATTCTTTTAACAAATTTTCTAAACTTTCAATGGATTCTATATCTAAGAAATTAGTAGGCTCATCTAATATCAATAAATTGTTGTCTGATACCAATATCTTAGCAATGGATACTTTTACCCTTTCTCCACCACTTAAATCTTTTATGTTTTTTTCTAAGTCTTTATCTTTGAATAACAAATTTGCTAATATATTTTTTACAATCATTTCTGATTGTTTCGTATCTTGCATGACATTTTGTAATACATTTTTACTAAAATCTAAGTTTGAAAAATCCTGCGAAAAATATCCTATTTTTATATTTGGATTTACTCTTATATGAAAATTTCCATTTATGATTTGATTGATCAGTGTTGTCTTTCCTGCTCCATTTTCTCCTATTAAAGCTGTTTTTCGATTGGTTTTGATAACACAATTTGCATGTTCAAATAATTGTTTTTCTCCTAATTGGATATTCAAATTTTCAATATGGATTGCTATTTTATTTTTTGTATTTTCTTCTGTTTGATATTTCATATATATTTTTTGATTGTTTTGTGGTTTTTCTTTTACTTCTAATTTCTCTAATCTAGTTTGCAAGGCATTTGTATGTCCTTCCAATTTTTCTCTTATGTTTTCAACACCTCTTTTATGTAGTCTTGCTTCAGAATTTCCCATTCTTTTTGGTGTTTTTCGAATTTCTTTTGCTGTATTTTTTGAAACATGAATCGCTTTTTCTAATCTTTGTTTTTCATTTATATATTGTATATATTCCAATTCTTTTCTTTTCGTTTCAGCCTCTTTTTGTAACTTATATTTTGAATAATTTCCATCATATCTTTTTACTTTTCCATCTTTTATTTCTATAATGGCTGAACAAATTTCATCTAATAGACTTCTATCATGAGATATGATTAATATCGTTCCCTGATATTTTTTTAATTCTTTTTCAATATGAGTAATCCCATTTCTATCTAAATTGCTTGACGGTTCATCTAGTAATAAGATACCATTTTGATGTAATACTTTTTGATGAAATGCTTCTTTCTTCTTCTCTCCACCGCTTAAACTCTTATTTTCATAATTAATTTCTTCAAATTGCTCCATATATATGATATTTTGCTTACGAATAATTTCTCCTGTATCTGGCTCTATTCTTCCAGCTATGATGTTCAATAAAGTGGTTTTTCCTGATCCGTTTTGTCCTACTATTCCTATTTTTTCATTTTCATATACTTTTAAATCTTCAATTTCTAATATCTTTCTATCACCATAATATTTTGATATATTTTTTAATTCTAATACCATAAAAACTCCTCCTTTAATCATATTAAAGAAGGAGTTTATTATCTATTATTTTAAATCTCATCTCATTTTCGCATTTATATTCTTATATATGTTCACTTATTTAATAGTTTTATACATAAATTTTAAAATTTGCATTATTAATAAACCATTCTAAAATATGATTACCTCTTATTTTATTTGTTGTAGTTTATTAATAATAATCATTTTCACACCATTTTAACCTTTCTTTTTAATTCCTTTTTATTTTACCATATGTTTATTTATTTTTCAATAAAAACTTTCCTTATATTTAAGTAATAAAATAGCGTACCATATGATACACTATTTTGTTATTAAATTTATTATTGAATAACTACTAATCTGTTGAATCTCCCAAATAATATATTTTTTTCTTGAAAATAAACTTGTTTGTTTTTTTCCAATAGAATAATAAACAACCAATAACAAAAGCAATTGCTAATACGGTTAATGTAATATGAGAATATTGATCAAAAATTGCAAGCATATTTGCCCAATTTTCTCCTACGATATTTCCAATTGTTAATAAAACTGTATTCCAAACAGCAGATCCTGATATAGTATACATTAAAAATTTTCCCATAGACATTTCGCTCATTCCTGCTGGTATAGAAATTAAACTTCTAACAATAGGAATAAATCTGCAGAAAAACACCGTTTTGTTTCCTTTTTCATCAAACCACTTATCTGCTTTATCAATGTCTTCTGTTTTTAATCTAAGTATTTTTCCCACTTTTCCTGAAACTAATTTTTTTAGTCTTTCTTTATTTAATATTCTTCCTACATAATATAGCACAATGGCACCAACCAATGATCCCAAAGTTGCTGATATAATCATGATAACAATATTTAATCCTGTATAGGTAGTCATAAATCCACCAAATAATAAAACTGCTTCTGACGGAATTGGTGGAAAAATATTTTCTACCGCTATTAATAAAAATACACCTAGATATCCAAATTGTTCCATTATAGATAACATGATTTCTTGCATATGTTTTCTCCTTTTTATTCAACTATGATTATATTCTATTCGTCAAATTTTTAACTGTTTTTTTGTTTTTCTGGTCTATTAATACTATATCGTATATCTGCATCATTATATTCTTCTGGCTTCAAACCTACTTTATCTCTCATATAGTCTAACAATATTATTATTCCAATTGTTGTAACACATCCTATGATAATAAATGTATTTGCAGTTGTGGTTATCGCTAATAATCCAGAAGAGATTAATGATAAAATAGCTGTTGCTAAATTGGCTGTTAAATATCTTAAAGCAGATATTTTAGGTCGTATGCTTCTATTGGTAAAATTATTTAAATATCTTGTAATTAGTCCTACATATGGTCCTTTAATAGCATATTGAATTGCAAATAAGACTACAATTAGGATTAAAGATGACCTTGATAATTGGTCTTGTCCTATAAATCCTATAACAATACATGACATTACCATAGGAATTCCTAACCATGCTAATGTTTTATTTCCAAAATTTTCTTGTATTTTTTCTGTATTTCTAGTAGAAATTGCCGCAATAATTTGTAATATAGCAAATATAACGCCAAAATACTGTTCAGGAACATGTATTTCTTCTAATATACTACTTCTTAAATTAACAATTGCCGTTATAGTTCCCATTAACAATGCATTAAACATAATTAATGAACGAATCCTTTTTGACTTTAAGAAATACCTAAAAGACATTTTTAATTGTACCATATATTCTGTAAACTTAATTGGTTTCACCTTGTTTTGTGCAATTGCTGTATGCCTGAATTTAAAAGATAAAATCGTTGCAAGTGTACAACATATAAAACATAAAACCATAGGAATATATCCATTAATAACAAATGTAAAACCTGCTGTTGTAGAAGCAATGGCTTCAAATATATAGAAATAAGATGTAGATTTCCCATCTATTTTTGAGAATATCTTTCCTCTTCTATATCCTTTTGGTAAAGAATCATATAATATATTTGCTTCACATATTCCTTTTATAGAATATCCTAGTGCATATATAAATTGAATAATTAGTAATTCATAATATTCCTGCATAAATATCATAGATAATATGCTTAATGTATATAACAGATTTCCAACAATTAATGCATTTTTCTTTCCTACTCTATCTACTAATCTTGTTACTGGTATCTGCCATAAAGTATTGGATAATGTATAAAAGGCATCAGAAAATAATACTTGTGCTGCTGAAAATCCCTTTACTTGTGTCAGAAATAAAAATATAATTGGGTAATAGAATAATAAATCCCATGATACCATCTTATATAATGGGAATAATCTAACATTTTTCTTTTTGTGTCTGATTAATTTTTCCTTTGTACTCAACTGTTTCTCCTCTTTTTAATCATTCATCTCTTTTTTTCCATTATACTCATTTACTAAATATAATGGTCTATTTTTACTTTCGTTGAATATTCTTCCTAAATATTCTCCGATAATTCCAAATAATAATATTTGTACTCCTGAAAAGAATAAAATTAATAATATTATTGCTTGATATGCTTGTATAGCTGTACTTGTTACAATACATTTTGCAATCACATATACAAAATATACAAATAAAACTACAAATGTTGGTATACTAATATATGTAGATATTCTAAGTGGTGATGTCGTAAATGATGTAATTCCATCAATGGCTAAATCTACTAATTTTTTGTAATTCCATTTTGTTTTTCCTGCAATTCGTGGATCTCTATCATATAATACTTCTTTTTTCTTATATCCTATCCAGCTAAACATACTTTTAGATTGTCTTTGAGATTCTCTCATTTTTTTCAATGCATTCACACATCTTCTATCTAATAATCGAAAATCTCCTGTATCTTCTTGAATTGGTATATTGGTTAAGTGTTGTAAAACTCTATAATACATTTTTGATGTGAATTTTTTTAGCCAAGTTTCTCCTTTTCTTGAGTTTCTTTTAGCATAAACATCATCATATCCTTCTTCCCAGTATTTTACCAATTCTGGAATCAATTCTGGTGGATCTTGTAAATCTGCATCCATAAAAATAACACAATCTCCTGTTGCATAGTCTAATCCTGCAATCATGGCAATTTCTTTTCCAAAATTTCTAGAAAAATCCACATAACATATTCTATTATCTTTTTCTCTATATTCTTTTATTAAATTAATTGTATTATCTTTACTTCCATCATTGACAAATAAAATTTCAAATTCATAATGATCCATAGAACGCATTAATTTTTCTAATCTCTCATATAATGGTGGTAATGATTCTTCTTCATTATATGCTGGTATGATTACAGTTATTTTTTTCATTTTTACTCCCATTCCTTTCTTAAAGCACAAATCTAGTTGGAAAAGAATTATTTTTCAACTTTTTTACTTTCTGGTTCATTTACTTCTTTTTTTGTTTTAAATGCAAAAAATTTACTTATAAAGAAGTTTAATATAACAACAATTACCGTAATAGTTATTTTAGTTATGACATATTCTACATGTAATACTGTATATAGCAAAAATACACCTGCTATTTCAATAATCATTGTAAAAGATCTTCCTAATATAAATTTTAAAAATTCTGTCCATTTTTCTTTTGCTGTTTCTGCTGTAGAATTAAATACCATTTTTCGATTGGTAAAATAAGCAAATAAAATAGATAAGATAATTCCAATTGTACTTGCTAAATTTCCTTCTACTTGAAATAGTTCTACTAATATGGTTGATACACCTATATTAATTAATGTTGCAAGTACTCCAAATATTAAATATGATATGGTTTCTCTTGTACATAGTTTTTTTATAATTTTTTCCATTTTTTCCACTTTCTCATTTCTAAAATTTCATTATTCATTATATACTAAGCTTATATTTTCGTCAAGAAAAACAATTATTCCCAAAAAGAGAATCACTAGTGATTCCCTTTTTTTACTTTTTCTACTAAATTCAAAGCTTCTTCAATAATTTTATCCATATCATAATATTTATATTGACCTAAACGTCCTCCAAATATGACATTTTCCTCTTTATCAGCCAATTCTTTATATTGATTATATAAATTCATATTTTTCTCATCATTTACTGGATAATATGCTTCATCTCCTATTTTCCAAGTACTTGGATATTCTTTTGTAATAACTGTTCCTTTGCAATCATTAAATTCAAAATGTTTGTGTTCTATAATTCTTGTATACGCTTCCTTTTTAGAAGTAAAATTCATAACAGCAACACCTTGATAATTGTCTACATCTTCTAAAATTTCTTGTTCAAATCTTAAACTTCTATATTCCAAAGTTCCTAATTTGTAATTGTAAAATTCATCAATCATACCTGTAAACAATACTTTTTCTGCCATACTATCATATTTTTCTTTATCTTTTAAGTAATCTACCCCTAATTCTACATCTGCATTTTCTAGCATTTTCTCTATAATCTTATTATATCCTCCTATTGGAATTCCTTGATAACGGTCATTGAAATAATTATTATCAAATGTAAATCTAACTGGTAATCTTTTAATAATAAATGCAGGTAAATCTTTACAGTCTCTTCCCCATTGTTTTTCTGTATATTCTTTTACCAATTTTTTGTATATATCTTCTCCTACTAAAGAAATAGCTTGTTCTTCTAAATTACTTGGTTCTTTTCCATTTAAAACTTGTTTTTGTTCTTCAATTTTTTCTTTTGCTTCTTCAGGAGTTACAATTCCCCATAATTTTGTAAATGTATTCATATTAAATGGCATATTATATAATTCACCATTAAAATTAGCAATTGGAGAATTTACATAATTATTAAATTCTACAAATTGATTAACATAGTCCCATATCTTTTTATTTTTAGTATGAAAAATATGTGCCCCATATTTGTGTACATTTATACCATTAATTTTTTCACAATAAATGTTTCCTCCTATATGATTTCTTCTATCAATCACTAAACATTTTTTATTTTCTTTTGCCATTTCATAAGCAAAAGTGGCTCCAAATAATCCTGCTCCAACAATTACATAATCATATTTCTTCATTTTGTTTCTCCTTTATCTTTTTTCTTTACTATATCATTAAACATAAAAAAGTACAAGGCTTTCCTTGTACTTTTTTATAGGAATAATTGAGATTTATAAATAATATTTATTCATATCTACACGTCCTTCAATACCTTCTACTGTACCATCACTTGTGTATTGCCACATAATATATTTCTTCGTATAATCACATGTACTATTCCATTGTGCTACCCATTTATCATAGATATCTAATCTAGAATCATTTAATTGATTCATCAACCAGTTTAAGTTTGCATAAACTCCTGTTTTATATCCATTGTCTTTCATAATTTCACAGAAAGTAATACACATTTCTACTAATGTATTATTTGATGGCATACCATTTCTTAATTTATAACCATCTGCATCTTCCATATCAAACCAAATACCTAATTCTGGATTATGACCGCTAATTAGTCTTAAAGCATGTGCCGCTTCTGATTTTGCTCCTTCTATATCTAATGCATATGAATATAAATAAATTCCATATGGTATATTTAATCTTTCACATTCTGCAACGTTTCTCGCAAACATTTTGTCATCTTGTGATGGATCATCTTTTCCATATCCACAACGAATAATGGCAAAAGCAATTCCGCTCTTTTTTACTGCATCCCAATCAATGATTTTTTGATGTTCAGAAACATCAATTCCAGTTAGTACTTCTATCTTGTTTAATTTAAATTCTTGTGACTTGTCATCTTTCTTACTGTTTATTTCAATATTTGTACAGTTACTAGTTTGTCCACCTGCTACAGTTAAGTATGTATTACTACATTTTGAGATAAAACTATAATATCCATCTCCTAGGTCTTGAATAACCCATTTTTGAGCATCTGCTCCATTATAT